>JBDSIP010000237.1:0-3569 GCA_039917915.1 Thermoflexales bacterium | reverse complement strand
CCAAGCGCCGAAGCCGGGCCTGTCGGCGATGGATGCGCCCTTTTGTGTCTGCAGGAATGCGTCCACCGCGCGCCGGATCAACTCGGCGCGCGAGGCATGCTCGCTTGCGCGCAATCGGTCGAGGGCTTCGATTTGGGCATCGGTCAGGCTGATGGTCGTCCGCATACCGTAATCTCGTATTGTCATCGGATGGTTTAGAGTGTCGCATTGGCACAATGAGTTGATGGCGCGCTTCTCTGCGCGGGCTGAAGCCCGCGCCTACAACGGGCTGCGGCTTGAACCATCTGCGAAATCCGTGTCATCCTCCGCATCCGTGATTCAGACGGGATTCACTCCACGAAACGCCGGATCACCGTCACGCTGTTGTGCCCGCCAAAGCCAAAGGCGTTGTTGACTGCCACATCGACTCGCGCGGCTCGCGCAACGTTGGGCGTGTAGTCCAGATCGCACAACGGATCGGGATCAGTCAGGTTCATCGTCGGAGGAATCATCCCGTCCCGGATGGCCATGACGCAAATCGCCGCTTCGAGCGCCGCGGTCGCGCCCATCATGTGCCCGGTCATGCTCTTGGTGCTGCTGATCGGCACGCTCCGCGCGGCGTCGCCCAACGCAAGCTTGATCGCCGCTGTCTCGGACGTGTCGTTGAGCGGGGTAGCGGTGCCGTGGGCGTTGATGTAGCCGATCTCGGCCGGCGCGACGCCGGCCTGGGCCAGGGCCAGGGTCATCGCCCGGGCGGCGTGCTCGCCGGTGCGCACCGGCGCGATGGGGTGCGTGCCGTCGGTGGTCTGCCCGTAGCCGGCCAGCTCGGCCAGGATCCGCGCGCCGCGGGCCAGGGCGAACTCGAGGTCCTCCAGGACCAGCACACAGGCGCCCTCTCCGATCACGACCCCATCCCGGGCCCGGTCAAACGGGCGGGGCAGGCCAACGTGGCTGACCGCCCCGAGCTGGTCGAAGCTGGCGATCCCGAAGAAACTGACCGGCGCGTCGGCGCCGCCGGCCAGCATGATCGTGGCCGCGCCCCGCCGGATCATCTCTGCAGCCTGGCCCAGGCTGTCGTTGCCGGTCGCGCAGGCCGAGACTGGAGAAAACGACGGCCCATGCGCGCCGACGTGGATCGAGACGGCGGCCGTCGCGCCGTTAGTGATGATCATCGGGATGCTGAATGGGCTGAGCGCGCGCTGGCCGCGCTCGCGCAGCAGCTCAGCCTGGCGCAGCATGGTGTCGAAGCCGCCGACCGCCGAGCCAACCACGACCCCGGTGTATGGCGCGAGCTCGGGGGTGATCGCCAACTCGGCATCGCGCAGGGCCTGCACGGCCGCCCCGACCGCATATTGCTCAAACAGGTCACTGTGGCGTAGGGCCCGCGCGTCCATGAAGGCCTCAGGCACGAAGCCCTTGACCTCGCAGGCGACCTTGACCGCGAGTCCGGTCTCGTGGAAGCGGGTGATCGGCCCGCAACCCGACTTCCCGGCCCGCAAGCCTGCCCAGGTGTTGGCCATGTTGAGGCCCAGGGGGGTGACAGCCCCGATGCCGGTGATGACGACCCGTCGTGCGTTCATGGCTTGAGTGTATCGCTGGTTCTTCTTTATCCGCAGATTCACGCAGATTAGCGCAGCTTGATTACACAAAAGAATCTGCGGAAATCTGCGTAATCTGCGGATAAACTTTCCCAATGTCCGGGCGCGCTCCCGTCACCATCGTCGACGTCGGCTATCGCTCGACCCACTTTTGGGTTGTCAGCGCGGGCAAGACACGCTTGTTGTTTGATCTGGGATGGCCGGGCACGCTCGGCCTGCTGCGGGCCAACCTCGCGCGGATGGGGATTCCGTTGGGCGAGATCCGGTATGGCCTCGCCTCGCACTATCACATCGACCACGCCGGCCTGGCCGATGAGCTTAAGCGGCTCGGCATCCCGCTGCTGGTCGCGGAGACGCAGGGCGCTGCGATTCCCCACATGAAGCAGTTCGCCAAGCCGCACGACAACTACCTCGACATCGGCCTGGATGACAACGTCGAGGTCACCTTTGCCGGGAGCCGGGCGCGGCTGGCCAGCATTGGCCTGGCCGGCCAGATCCTGCCCACGCCCGGGCACTCCGACGACAGCGTGTCGCTCGTGCTGGACGATGGGTCCGCCTTCACCGGCGATCTGACCCGGGCGGAGATGGCGTATGGACCGGAGGCCGAGACGGTGGCGGCCAGTTGGCGGCGCCTGCGCGAGGCGGGCGCGGCGACGGTTTATCCCGGGCATGGCCCGATCTATCCGCTTGCGCCATGATTCATGACACACCCTCTTTTGATGTCATTGGCCTGGGCGTCTCGACCGTCGACGTCGTCGCGCGGGTTGAGCATCTCCCGGCCCCCGACGACGTCCAACGGGCGATTGACATGACCACCCAGGGCGGCGGGCCGGTCGCGACGGCGATGGTGACCCTGGCCCGGCTCGGCGCGCGCACGGCGATGATCGACGCGCTCGGCGACGACTGGCGGGCCGGCCAGATTCGGGAGGGTTTCACCCGCCAGGGAGTCAATGTCGAGCACCTGGCGACCCGGCCCGGGCATACCTCGGCGACCTCGTGCATCCTGGTCGATCTGGCCAGCGGCGCGCGCTCGATCGTGTATGCGCCTGGGACAGCGCCAGACATTACCCCGGCTGAGCTGCCCGCTGACGCGATCGCCTCGGCCAGGTTCTTGCACCTCAACGGCCGGCATTGGGAGGCTGGCCTCGAAGCGATCCGCATTGCCCGGCGCGCCGGGGTTCAGGTCTCATTTGATGGCGGAGCGGGCCGGTATCGTCCCGAGCTGGACGTGCTGGTCCCGCTCACCGACATCTGCATCGTCGCCCGTGACTTCGCCGAAAAGCACACCCGCGAGGCGGACATCCGAACAGCGGCTGAGACTTTGCTGCAGATGGGCCCGCGCCTGGTGGCCATCACCGACGGGGCGCGGGGAAGCTGGGTGCTCGAGCGCAGCGGACGCTTCTTCCACCAGCCGGCGTATCTCTTTCCCAGCGCGGTGGACACGACCGGCTGCGGCGACAGCTATCACGGCGCGTTTCTGTTTGGCCTGTTGCGGGGGATGACGCTGGAGAAGACCGCCGCCCTGGCCAGCGCCGTGGCGGGTCTCAATACTCAGGCGTTGGGCGGGCGGGCCGGACTGCCCACCCTCGCCCTGGCTCTGGAATTTCTGATTGAGCGCGGTAAAACGCCGCGATAAGCGCCAGCCGGCCGTGAGGCTGCCTTATACTTCCGCCCCTCGTAGGGAAAGCCACGCCGCAATCCGAGAGTCCCGTCCTATTTTTGTATCCAGCTGGAGGAAGATCGTATGTTTAAGGGAGTTTCTCTGCGCGCGTCATGGCGCGCGCTCGCGGTGATTACCGCGACGTCCATCGTCCTGTCGGCCTGCAGCCAGGCCCCGGCCCCCACCGCGGTGCCGAAACCGGCCGCGACCGACTCGCCCAAGCCGGCCGCCACAACGGCACCCGCCGCCACGGCGGCACCGGCAGCCAGTGACCCGGCCACAACCCTCGTCATCGCCATCGATGCCGATCCGGTCAATCTCGAACCGGGCAC
>JBDSIP010000236.1:0-8489 GCA_039917915.1 Thermoflexales bacterium | reverse complement strand
CGCAACTCGCCTGGCCGGCGCTCTGGACGCCACTGATATTGCAGGCGAGGCCGGCGCTCAGACTCCCGCTAACCGGCGCCGGCGCCGCCGAGCAATTCTTGCAATTGAACGCGTACGGTTGGCTTTCCCGCTTCCCATTGAAGACCGTTATCCAGGAACAGTTCATTTGCGCGCCGTTCACCTGACAATCCAAGGTTTCAGAGGCATTCGACAGCGTCGTATTGTTGAGCACGAGCCGTTTGCCATCGTAGGTTCCCCGATAGAACCCCGGCCCGGAAAGGAACGGATGGGCGACCACCGGTTTGCCAGCCTGACCCTGATCGATCGTGATTGGAGCGTCAAGGAATTTGGCGCTCTCCCAAGTGGTGCCGGTCAGGTCGCCGCCATCGGCGAGAACGGTCCCCGGCAGCAAGATTGATATCGCGGCGAAGACAGCGGCCAGGGCCCGCCCGCAAATCGCCAAACGTAGGCAGCCAACGAAAGAACCCTCGGGAAGCGCAAACTTCTTCTCCATCCAAGTCCTCTGCGAACTCAACCTGACACGGCTAAAACCAATGCCGAAGAGTGTATTGGAGAATAAGCGCGCCCGCAAGCGAGCTAGGGCCTGTTCCCATGGCCATTGCAATGTCATCCTTACGCCGAAACGAGGAGGTGGAACGTCCGACCTGAGTCTGCGGCGATGATCCTGTGTGCTTGGGCCACAGGGGACTACAGAGCGCCGCTTGCTATTCCATCCCGGCGTCAGGCAACGGGTGGGCCAGTTCGACCGGCCCCACCCATGCGCGCAATCCCGGCGGGAGTGGCGACCGGGTCGGCGACCTCGTGGTGCGCAACCCATTCCTGGTGTCGGAGTCGTGAAAGAACGGCTCTGGGCGCGAAGTCAAACCTCCGGCGGATCGTTCATCGCCGGAGGTTAGGCCGATGCGTTTACCGGCCTGGCAGCCCGCGACACCGCCAGGCCCATGACGAGAAATGCCGTGAAATCTCCCCGGGAGCGGGCTAGAACGGGATCACATCGTCGAGCCCCGGCCCGATCACCATCTCCTGCAGATTCGCGGTGTTTCCCACACCCCGCTCGATCTTGATCCAGTTCTGACGCTCCATCTCGGCCTTTTTCATGAGTTCGAGATAGGTCTTCAGCGCCACGATGGTGGGCGCGTCGGGCGCGCCAGGCCCGGTCTTCTTCTTGAGCATGTTATCGATCGCCACTTTGGTTTCCTTGAGCCCGGCCACCATCTGGCGAATCATATTGACCCGGTCGCGCATCACCTTGGAGTCTTTAGAGTTGATGTCGTACTTCGGATACTGGATGTAGTGATTGTTGAGAAATAGCAGCCGCGTCTTGAATTTCGGGTCTTCCACAAACCCCTTGGTCTTGTTCTTGTCCCACCAGGCGGGGTCGAGGTTAGTTGGCTTGTCTCCCTTTTTCATGATCGATCTCCTTTCTGAGTTTGTCCCCCCCGTCGAGCGATGGTCCCGCCGACAGGAAATCATTGAGTAGCGCTAATCTAGTCAGAATCGAATCCCTGTCAAGGGACCGCCGAATTGCTGCCATGGCTCCTGCAAAGTCGCAATTCCGCGAACATGCATCGAGCAATTTAGGGTCGGCTCATCGCCTCCGGCCCTGCAAATACCTGCTTGCGGCGGAGCCCCGGCGGTGACTCGGATTCACGAATCCGTCAAGCGACTTTGCAGGAGCCATGTGCGCACTTTCGTGACGCCCAGGTCACGGAGATTCGTGATCTTGGGCGCGGGGTGCGTGTGCCTGGCAAACGCCGCGCGGGCGGCTGAGGCAATCCGAGCGCTAACCGATGCGCAACTCGACATGGCCGTAACCAATTCGCTGCAGGCCGACGCGCCGCGCACGGCTCAGTCCTGGATCGAGGAGCACCCGATCCGCGACGCCGACACGCACACGGCGAGCATTCGCGCGGCCCTCGGTCTCGCGTCCTGCCGTAATCCACGCGCAACGTGCAGTCTCGAAGCCTCGCACCGAGACTGCATGGTTGTTCTGGTACCGTCGCCGGCGGCCCGCCAGGGCCAAAGCTATACCGACAAGGCGAACACCTGATCGAGCGCCGCGCTCGTCGCGCGGACAGCATCTTCCGGCGTCATGGCTTTGATGGCGGCATTGAAGGGCTCGACCGCGACCGGTCCATCATAGCCAACGGCGCGCAGGGCGGCCAGAAAGGTCTTGATCGGGATCACCCCCGTTGCGCCAACCTGCGCGCGCGCCTGATCAACTTGCGCATCACGGTCGAGCCCGGCCTGCCCGTCGTTGACATGGACGTAGACGATCTCGTCGTTCTCAAGATGGCGCAATTCCTGGGCGGTCCCGTGCGACGTCCACCAGTGGAACGCATCCAGCAGAAGTCCGACATTGCCTGGCTCGCCGCCGACGGCGCAATTGAAGGCCCGCATACCGTCCATTGTGTGGATAAAGTCATGGGCCTGGCCGGAGCGCAGCGTGGCCGGGCCAATAAACTCGAGTCCGAGCCGGATGCCGTGGCCGGCCAGGGTCGCAGCCGCGCGGGCCAGCCGCGGCGCAATCCGGGCGAAGTGCTGCCGATAGCTCAGGGCGCTCGAGCGCGGCATCACCCACGTCACGCAGCGCTGGCAGCCAAAGGCCCGCGCCAGCGCGGCCTCCGCCTCGAGTTGGCGCAGACTCGCTTCAAAGGCGGCATCCGAATCGGACTCGCGCCACGCGACGCTCAGGCCCAAAGTGCCGGCCCGCAAATGGGTGGCCGCAAACCAGGCGACCGCGTCGGCCAGGCTGCGGCTCCGAACAAGTGTGTCGAGATACGCCAGGTCGAGGTCAACGCCCGCAAACCCGTGACGGCGCGCGAGGTCAATGGTGTCGGAAAACGAGACGGTCGGGTGGCCCAGCAGGCCGAGGTTCAGGTTCTTGTACATGGGTTCAAATCATAGGCGAGACCGAAGGCAGCCGACCCGGCCGGCGCCCGGACAATCCGGCAGGCCCATGCCGTCCAGCCGGTCGCCGCCCTCCTGAGCAAATGCTCGCTGTGGCAGCGGTTCCCCGAAGCGGACGGACTGCCTGCCTGCGAGGAGCTCGGGGTCGGCTTCGTGCCGTTTAGGCGGCGTCAACAAATGACATTGACGCTTACCGAACGACTTTCGGCCGAACGCGACGAAATCTCCCGAGACGATTCATTGGCGTCGCCCAACGTTGGCAGCGCGGCGAACGTATGTCGTCATTCCCGCGAACGCGGGAATGACGATTGCAGAGTCGGCGTGTCGCGCTTCACCCAATCTGATGTTCACAAGTAGCAGCGCAAGAATCCGCGCGCTCTCTTGTCCAGTGCGATGTTGTTCGACAAGTTTGTTAAACGACGCCTCCATAGTGAAGCTAACCAACCCACAAGCGACCCGATCAATTCCATATTTATGCGCGCCAACTTGACCAATGTCGACTTTTCCGGCTCTTATGGCAAGCCTGCCATCTACACCAACACAGCCTATCTCAACACGACCTGCTCGGACGGATCCAGGGTCACCTCGCCTCGGTCGTGTTGGGACGTGTCATCGTTCGTGACCAACGTCCAACGCTAGGCGCGTCCAGGATAGGTGGCGACGCGCTTTCTGGGTCTGTGGTCGGATCCCGCCACAATCGCACGTCCTGGGCCGTTGTAGGGCGTCAGGGGCGAGGGCCGCTAGCCCAATTCCAGAAGTGCCGCACAATAGCGCAATGACCCATAAACCTCATGGGCCAGACTCCAGCCAGCCGAGCCAGCCCCAGAACCCAAGCCGCCCAACGATGACGATGGCCTCGAGCGCGAGGCAGACATGATGGGCGCGAGAGCACAAGTCGCTGGGGGCTAGGCGGTCCGAGCGCCCCGACCAAGCCTTGATCCGTTGGCGGTCGGTTCGCCTGGACTTCGGCTTGCCGATGTGGCCGTGGATTAGCGGTCAGACCGCTCCAGTGTTGGACCGTCGCCGTCGAAGCGGTTGGCGTAGGCGGACACCCAGTGGGCTTATGCGCCCCGTATCATGCCGGCTTTCGGCCGGGGAGGTGTGCGACTAAGCCTGCCATAAGCCGCGACGCCTCTGGTTCAACGTTTTCGGGCTGAACGGTTACGAGAACAGGGAATTAGAGAGATATTTCCTGAGCTAGCCGAAGGATGGGAGGCGCGCGATTACCCGAAAACCATAGACGCCGTAATGGACGTCCGGAAGGTCCCAGCCGCGAACCGCGCACCGCGCGAAGCGGGCAATGTTAATAAACGAGCCGCCACAACACGCGCCGCACATTGCGCTCGGCGCTCATATCCTCGCGTTCCGCTTGCCGATTTGAGTACGGATACCCAAATTCGGGCTTACTCCCCTCCTTCCCCCACAGACTACGCGTCCATTGCCACACGTTGCCAGCCATATCGTCACACCCATACGGGCTCGCCCCACGCAGCCCATATTGGCCAACCTCCGTTGTGCCCGTCACGTTCAGGTTGAAGTTCAGCCGTGTTGCGTCTGGCCCGTCGTTGCCCCATGGGTAGAGCCGCCCGTCGGTCCCGCGGGCCGCCTTTTCCCATTCGGCCTCGCTCGCCAACGCGATCGCCACGCCCGCTGCTTTTGCCGCCCAACTCGCAAATGCGATCGAATCATCCCAACTCATGTGACTGACAGGATGGCGTTGCAGGGCATCCACATTTGTCGTCGGTCCGCCCGGATGCGACCAGCCCGCGCCATTGACCGCGACCTGCGTTGTGCCGTTGTAGACATACGACTTGCCTTCCTTCTCCGCGTGGGACTTGTAACCCGTTGTCCTGACGAAAGCCGCAAACTGGGTCACCTGTACCGGTCCTTTGCCCATCCAGTATTCGGGCAGGGTCAACGTATGCTGGGGAAGTTCGTCGGCGGCGGCAGCCGGATCCTTGCCCTTGTCGCTGCCCAGCAAAAACTCGCCGGCAGGGACGCGGACGAATTCCATCTCGACGCCGGGTGATAGGGTGATGACCGCCAGATTGGCGTTCACCCGGCGGACCGCGGACGGAAGTGCGGTGGCTGTGGCTGTGGCAGCCGGTGTAAGCGTCGACACTTTCGTTTCAGTCAATCGGATTGTTGCGGCTGGGCCGGGCGGGGTGCTTGGCTTTGCGGACTGAACGGTCGCTGATGCCGCAGGGATCTCAGGCGGGTTGAGAAGTCTGCCAAGGGCCAAGCCGACGGCGCCGAGCCCGAGAACGCCGCCTCCGATCGCGAGGATGCGGCGGCGAGACGGCGAGATGCTCGTGGGCGGCCTGCCAATAGCGGGTGAATGGCTCGTCACGTTTCCGCCCGGTGGAATAGCCGGCGGTGAGGCCGCCAAAACCGCCGTAGGTGGATCGGGCGTCGGCAGGCGGGTCTCCGGGTCCAATGCATTGACGAATTGGGCGCCCGTCGCAAAGCGATCGCCCGGCTTCTTGGCCAAGGCAATGTCGAGCACGTTCTGGAGGTAGGGCGGCGCATCCGGGCGCGCTCCAATCAAGCGCGGCGGCGGCTCGGTCATATGCTTGATCATCAGGGCCGAAGGCGCGGTTGCCCTGAAGGGCGCCTCTCCGGCGAGCATTTCATGCAGGACGATGCCCAGGGCGTAGATGTCGCTCTGAGGCTCCGCGTCACCATTCCACTGCTCAGGCGGCATGTAGGCGGGCGTCCCCATCCCCCAACCCGTGTGCGTCAGTCGGGAGGCAGCTTCTTCGAGCACCAGGCCGAAGTCAGTCAACACGTAGTGGCCCTCGCTCCGCTTCATGATGTTGGCCGGCTTCACGTCACGGTGAGTAAAGCCGAGCTTGTGGGCGTGATCCAGCGCCAGGGCGATCTGCCGGGTGATATTGATAGCCTTGGCGATGGGCATTTTCTGCTTTCGTTCGCGCAGCGCTCCTATTTCATGCCCCAGACTGCCCAGGCTCAGGTACTCCATCACCATAAAATACAGGCCGTCAAAGGCGCCGGCGTTGAAGACCTCCACGATATGTGGGTGACGCAACTTCACGATGGACTGCACTTCACGCACGAAGCGGGTCGCCATCGCTGGGTCGGTCATCAGGGAGCCGTTTATGAGTTTGAGCGCAACATCCGTACCCATCATCCAGTGCCGGGCATGATAGACCTCGCCCATGCCACCGTTGGCGATGAACCCGAGGATCTCGTATTGATCGAAGCGTTGGCCGGCTTTCAGGGTGGGCATTGGCAGGTTTGGGCGCGGGCGTAATCCGCGAACGATTGGGGAAGTTTGTTACGTCGCAGGGTAATTGTAGCGACTTGGATGCTGGAGTGAGAGGTCAGCGTGAGCGGACGATCCCCGGTCGGATCGCTTGGACTTTGGCTCGCCCAACATGGCCGCGGATTAGCGGTCGGATCGCTTGGACTTCCGCCTATCACGTCGATCCACGCGACACCGGATGCTTCCGCTGCGAATCCAGCTCACCAGACAATTTCAACGTTCCCGCACTCGGCGATCTTTCGAGCAACAGTGATCAGACCCGCCTTCATCCGGCGGGCAAGTCCCGTTACGATTCGGTCATGCATTTCGGGCACGTCGGCGTCCAGGTCGAATTCCGCGACGTCCTCGGCCCGAAGCGGCACGAGTGACACCTGCGACGCAGACTTGAGTTCGGCAACCAACCCTGGCACATCCAGATCGCCCTTGTGTTTGGCGTTCAGATAGAAGAGCTCAGCCAATACGATCGCTGAGACATACAGCCGCGCCTTGCCAGCCGCCGCCGCATCCATGGCGGCCTTGGCCCGGGCGCTCAGCAATGGCGAAGCCGCTAGATACCAGTACAAGGCATGCGTGTCGATAACGTAGGCCTTCACGACTTCCGCCTGCGCTTGGGCGTGTCGAGCGCTGCCGCGTTCAGCGACCATTCGGCATTGACCTCAGCCAGACTCGCGTCGATGGTCTCGAGATCAAGACCCGCCAGCGACCGCTCCCGCCACAGACCGTAAAGCGGCCGGCGCGACTTGCGGATGCCGGCGCGGGCCGGCGCAGCCGTGGAGGGAATCGGCTGGAGCTTTCCCCTTGCGGCAATTCGAATCGCAAGTCGGACTGCCTGCGACTCTGATTCGCACCCATAGCGCTGCCGGATCAGCGCGATCGACCGCTCATCGTCCTCATCGATCCAGACATTCTTCTGCTTCATGCGCTTCAACATAGCATTTTGCTATATGACTTATTTCGCGCAAGTGCTCGCGCCGGGTTGCGACCGTTCGAAACCGCGTGCGAGCCGCCTGCGCTCCCAGGTCAAGCCAATCCACAGGACGATCCGTGCCAATCCGGGCGCATCTGTCCAATCCGTGTTCCAGCTGCCCGCCCGAACCCCCAGCCCCGGGTGCTATCATCCCCGCGCCATGTATGACCCCCGCTTTAACAAGATGGCCCAAGTCATCGTCAACTACTCGATCGCCGTCAAGCCCGGCCAGATGGTCTACATCTGGTCCCAAACCCCCGCTGCCCCGCTCATGCTCGAGCTCTACAAAGAGGTCCTCAAGGCCGGCGGGAATGCCTTCATGCGGGCCGATATCCCCGGCGCCCAGGAGATCCTCCTCCAGCACGGCAGTGAATGGGCGCTCAAGAATCCCAGCGCCGTCGAAGCGCTCTCGGTCGAGGAAGGGAAGTTCGACGCCTATATTCGGATCGGAGCCGAGACCAACACCCGCCGCCTGACGAATGCCGACCCCGACAAGATGCAGCTCGTCCAGACCGCCCTCCGTCCCTCACTCAACAAACGCATGGAGCGCAGCGCCGAAGGCACCTACAACTGGTGCGTCACGCTCTTCCCCACCGACGCCTACGCCATGGACTCCGACATGAGCCTGGCCGACTTCACCGAGTTCGTCTTCTCCGCCTGCATGCTCAACGACCCCGACCCCGTCGCGCGCTGGAAAGAGATGGGCGTCCGCCAGCAGGTCTACGTCGACTTTCTCAACGGCCGCAAACGCATCGATGTCAAGGGCCCGAATGTTGATCTGACCATGAGCATCGACGGGCGCATCTTCAAGAACAGCCAGGGCCTGCGCAACTTCCCCGACGGTGAGATCTTCACCGGCCCGGTCGAGGACTCGGTCGACGGCTGGATCCGTTACGACTACCCATGCGTCTATCAGGGCCGCGAAGTGCAGGGCGTCGAACTGACCTTCGACAAGGGCCGGGTCGTGAAAGCCACCGCCAAAAAAGGCGAAGACTTCCTGCTCAAGGTCCTCGACACCGACTATGGCGCCCGCACGTTGGGCGAGTTCGCCATCGGCACCAACTACGGCATCACCCGGTTCTCCAAGAATATTTTGTTTGACGAGAAGATCGGCGGCACAATTCACATGGCCTGCGGCGCGGCGTATCCTGACACGCTGGCCGTAAACAAGAGCGCGATTCACTGGGACATGATCGCCGGCGCGCAGGATGCGGAGATTGCGGCCGATGGGCAGGTGTTTTACAAGAGCGGCAAGTTTTTGATTTGAGTCGAAACGATGTCAGGCATCGGTGATTCGAATCGTGA
>JBDSIP010000235.1:0-8159 GCA_039917915.1 Thermoflexales bacterium | reverse complement strand
GCGGCGCGGCCGTCCTTGCCGACGGGTCCGATGATGTCAGGGTAGTTTCCCTGGGCGATCTGGGCCTTGAGGTTTTGCGCGGCTACCGCGTTGTCGACGATCTGGACGACGAGGTTGTACTTGTCCTGCGACTTGTTGTACTTGTCAACCCAGGCCTTTTCGGGCTCGATCTGGTTCTGGGTCGAACCGGCACCGAGACCAATGTACCAAGTGACGGTGGTCTTGTCAGCCACGGGCTTGACGACTTCCTTGATGACTTCTTTGATCGTCTCCTTTGTGACGACGACCTGGACTTCCTTGGGGACCTCTTTGATGACTTCCTTGGTGATGATCTGGGGGGTGGGGGGCGTGCTCGCGCCGCAGGCTGCGAGAATCAGGCTGGTCGCTGTGACCAGGCCGGAAATGCGAATCAGGTTCTTGTTCATGGGTTTAGTTTTCCCTCTCTCTTCGTAACTTGACTTTAGGACTCTCGGGCGCGTTGGGCGCCCAGAAACACAAGTTGGGGTTGCGCTGGCATTACTGGATGACATCACCTCCTTAAATGAGTGTCGCGCCGGCACGTTGACTCACGGACGGTGAGGGCCACCGGCAACACCAGTCTTGGCGCGCCGTTCTCGCCTTCCGCTGCGGGGCTGGAGCCCCTTGGCATCAAGGTGTCGATCAAGCCGATCAGCATTTCGACGGCGCGTCGCCCGCTCTCGGCCACCGGTTGGGTGATCGTGGTGAGGGCAGGGTGCGTCGTCGCGGACAGCGGGAAACCATCGAAACTGAGGATGGAGACGTCGTCGGGCACGCGCAGGCCGCGCGCCGCAAATGCGCGCATGGCCCCGGCGGCCATCATGTCGCTGGCGACGAAGAGCGCGGTTGGCGGCTTGTCGGCCATCCGCAGGCCTGCGGCGAAGCCGCTCTGCTCGGTGAAGTCGCCTTCGACGACATGGGCGGGTTCGACCGTGAGCCCGTGGCCCGCCATCGCGGTTCGAAAACCGTCGAGTCGATCGACGCCCGCCGACATATAGGCCGGACCGGCGATGGTGCCGATGCTGGAATGGCCCAACGAAACAAGATAATCCACTGCGATGCGCGCGCCGCCGACATTGTCGACATCGACGCAGGGCAGGTCGGGGTAGTCGAGCTGGCGCCCGGCCAGGACAAAGGTAACCCCGTAGTCGATCATCATCTTGGTCACCACGTCGCTGCGCGGCGAGGAGGCCATGACGATCCCATCGTGGTAGCCGCTGGTGAAGATGCGCTTGTAGAGGTGCCCCCGCGCTTCCGGATCCGCCGGCTCATTGACCGTCAGCAGGGCCATGTAGAGGTCCAGGTCATGGCAGGCCGAGGCCACGCCTTCGGCCAGGGGCGGGAAATAGGCGTCGTTGAAAAGGCGCGCCACGGGTTCGGGGACGAGCAGGCCGATGGCGTTGGTTCGGCGACGGGCGAGCGAGCGCGCAACCGCGTTGGGGTGGAAGTTATTTTCGGCGATGACCCGCATAACCCGTTCGCGGACTTCGGTCCGGATGTAGGGGCCACCGTTGATGACGCGTGACACCGTGGCCCGGGAAACCCCAGCCAACTCGGCGATCTGCTCCAGCGTTTGTGCCATAACTGCGTCGTGACAGTCAATCGAACCCAAAATGCGATCTGAGAGCGTTCTCAGAGAGCGCTCTCATAATCTAATCGTTTTCTCAGACTTGTCAAGAGGCGAGAACCGGTTTACATGAAACGAGTTTCAGGATTTGATTCTTTTTGACGGAGTCGGTCATACTACCGACGTGCAAGAGCCCCTGTTATGTTCAACAAGCGGTATGACCTGACAGGTCAGCCTTGCAACGCGCTGACCTGTCAGGTCGGCCAACGCCTCGGAACACCTGTCAGGTCACATGTCCGGCGCAGGCCGGTGTAAAGTCGGCCAACATGAGCCCTCAGCCCTACGCCGCCGCAGAGTTGCTCGAGGCACGCCAAACGCCGCGACCCGGCAACGCCCTCACCGTCCGCACCTTGTTGCGCCACTTCGCGCTGATCAACTACGCCCTGCCGCCCGAACGGCTGCGTCCCCATATCCCTGCTGATCGCTTCGACCTCCAAACCGTTGAGGTCAATGGCCAGCCGCAGGCCATGCTCAGCGCCGTACCCTTTCTGGACGTCGACTTTCGCTTTGCCCGTCTCGCGCCCTGGTTGCGCTGGCAGTTCGGACAGACCAACCACCGGGCCTATGTCATCGATCGGCGGACTGGCCTCCCCGGCGTATGGTTCTTTGGCACGACCCTGGGCTCGCCCCTCGTCCACGCCGCGCGTGCGCTGTGGCGCATTCCCTGGCACTCCGCCCGCTATCGCATCGACGTCCACGTTGACCCTGCCACCGGCGCCTACATCCGCTATCGCTACGTTGTCGACTCGACCTGGTGCGCGGCACGGATTGACCTGGTTGGTGATGCGGCGCCAGTCGGCCTGACCCCTGGCTTCTCGACAATGGCCGAGCAGAACCTGATCCTCACCCATCCGGTGGACGGTTTCTTCCATCGGTTGGACGGCGCCTTGGGCGGTTACTCGGTCTGGCATCCGCTGATGACGCTGTCCCGGGCCCGGCCGCGCGACCTGTGGTTCAGCCTGTATGAGCGGCTTGGGCTTCTTTCTGCCGCCGAGATGCTGCAACCGCATTCGGTGTTCACATGCCGCGAAGTCCCCTTCGAGGTCTATCTCCCGCCGCGGCGCCTCGTGTGAGGCGAGGCAATTTTGTCCGCAGATTGACGCAGATTCTATTTTGGTTTGATTCAATCTGTGTGAATCTGCGGACAGGACCACTAACTCAAGCCGAAGGAAAGGTTGGCGTGCGATACTCAACTACGAGTCCACTATGTCCGAACCCGCAATTCCAGCCGCCCCGTTCATCATCTGCGAAAACCTGGTCAAGGTCCACAAGGTCGCCGGTCTCGAAGTCGTTGCCCTGCAAGGCCTCGACCTCACGGTCAATGCGCGCGAAGTGCTCGGTGTGATCGGTAGCAGCGGGAGCGGCAAATCGACGCTGCTCAGCATTCTGGGCGGGCTGGACCACCCAACCGCGGGCAAGGCCATCGTCAATGGCCGCGACTTGCTCAGAATGTCGGACTCGGCCATGACGCTGTATCGGCGCTCGCAGGTGGGGTTTGTCTGGCAGCAGGGCGGGCGCAATCTGGTCCCCTATCTGGACGCCCAGGAAAATGTCGAATTGCCCATGCTGCTCGAAGGCCGCGGTCGTCAATTTGCCGCCCGGCGCGCCCAGGAGCTCCTCGAATTGGTTGGGCTGGGCGATCGTCGCCGCCACCGCATGACCAGCATGTCGGGCGGCGAGCAGCAACGCGTCGCCATCGCGATCGCCCTGGCCAACAGCGCGCCGCTGCTCCTGGCCGACGAGCCGACCGGCGAGCTCGACAGCGTCACGGCGCTCAGTATTTTCCAGGCGCTTCGCGATATCCGCGACCGGCTCGGGGTGACCGTCGTCATCGTCAGCCATGACCGTGAGATTGCGCAACAGGTCGATCGGGTGATCGGCATCCAGGACGGCAAGGTCGCGACTGAGACTAGCGCCGCCAGCGGTCATGAGATCCGCGCGATGCTTGATTCGGCCGGCCGGCTCCAGATTCCCAAGGCGCTGCGCGAACAATACGGCGTCACCACCCGGGTCGTGCTCGAGGCGACGCCCGGGGGCGTGCTGATGCGGGCGGTGGCGGACGGCGGACCGCTGAAAACAGACAGTTGACCGCCGCCTGTTTTTTGGGGTCAGCTGTCTGTGGCCCGCGGTCTGATCGGTAATCCGCTCACAATCTCGCCGTCCCGCATCTCGACGATCGAGTCGCAGTAGCTTAAGGCAAGCGGATCGTGGCTGGACATCAGCAGGGTGATGCCCTCGGCCGTGACGATCTGCCGCAATAGAGCGAGGATATCCCTGCTCGTGGTTGTGTCGAGTTCGCCCGTTGGCTCGTCGGCCAGCAGGAGTTTGGGGCGGTTCGACAGCGCGCGGGCAATGGCCACCCGCTGCTGTTGCCCGCCGCTCATCTCCGGCGGACGATGGTCGGCCCACTTGGTCAGCCCCACTAGATCGAGGCATTCCATCGCCCGTCCGCGGCGTGAGCGCGTTCCTGCGATCCGCATCGGCAGCTCGACATTCTCGTACGCCGACAGGGTGGGCATGAGCGCAAAGGCCTGGAAGACGAATCCGACCTCGGACCGGCGCCAGCGGGTGAGCTCAAGATCGGTCATCCGCACGATGTCGCGCCCGAAGCAAGCCACAGTTCCGGACGTTGGGCGGTCAATGCCGCCGATGCAGTTCAGGAGGGTCGTCTTGCCGCTGCCGGAGCGCCCTTTCACGCCGAGCCACAGTCCTTCCGGCACGCTCAGTGTCACGCCGCGCAGGGCCCGGACCGTCCCATATGCGCGTTCGATGGCGCGGGTCTCGACCGCAATGGTCATACGGCCCCCAACTTGATCGCCTCGAAGGCGCGCAGCCGGCGCAGGAAACCCAGGCTCGCCGCGATCACAAAGCCAAGCGCAGTGGCCAGCGCGAGGTAAATCAGGGCGACGTTGTCCCACGCCATGCGAGTCAGAAACGGCGGCACGAGGGTGATCAATTTGCCGGTAGCCTGCATGGCCGGCACATAGATGTACGAGAGCGCAACCCCCAAAGACGTGCCAACCAGCGCGCCGACCAGGGTGAGCGCGCCTTGGATACCGACGACATAGATCGAAGTCTGCGCTTCGGACAGCCCCAGGGCTCTCAGCACCCCCAGCTCGATGGCCCGCCGCCGAAACGACAAGAGCGCGTAGATTGCGAAGCCCAGCACCGTCAATGCGGTCATGAAGAGAAAGCCCGCCGTGAGCGCGCCAAACAAACCCTGGCGCTCGGGTCGCTGCTGCTCGGCCAGAAGGCGCGAGCGCGCATCGTAGGCATTGATGACGATGAAGCCGAGTTCCTGGGCGTCCTGGACTATTTTCTCGACGCTGGCTCCTGGATCGGTCTCCGCCACGACGTCATAGGGCAGCTCTTTACCCAGACTCTCGAAAGTGTAGGTCGCATTGGCGACGAAGAAATTGCCCTGGTCGAACGGGGCGTCGCTGCCAGCGACAATCGGAAAGATGTCAAACAAATCGGCGATCGTATAGGTGATAAGGCCCGGCGCCCGGAAATCGCCGCTTGCGAGGACGAGCTTGCCGCCAATGGACAGGCCGTTGACGGCGAAAAAGCGCCGCTCGACCAGCACCGCGTCGGGCCGGGTTGACAGGTGATTGACGATCTGGCCCATCGGCGCGTAACTATAGTCGTCACGCATACCCTTTGCCGCGATCCGGGAGAATTCCTCGCGATCGATTGCGAGCAGCATGCTCTTGTCCATCGATCCCCGATTGGCGGCGGTGCGGGCCCGCACTGGGATCCGGCCCGCCCGCGCATAACGCTTGATCCCGGCAATCTCGAGATGACCCTCAGGCGGCTCGAAGAACATGTACTCGGGTTCCGTTTCGTCGACTGGCGCCTGCCCGGGCACGCCCAGCGGTCGCTCGGGTTTATTGCTGATTCCGGTCTCTATCAGCCGCAGGTCGCCTCCGTTGTCCAGGTAGATCGTGTCGATGAGGTGCTGGTCCAGGGTCCGGGCCAGGCTGGCGCCGTAGGCGGCAATTCCAAGCGTGAAGATCAGCAGCAGCAGCGCGCCCGCGTAATCCTTGGGCGAACGGGCGAGGTCGCGCAGCGCCAGAAAGATCGGGGTGAGCGGCTGGATGCGCGAAATGAGGGCGGCCAGCAGGCCGAACAGGCGCGGCACAAAGCGCGAGGCCAGCAGCCCTGCCGCCGTCAGCGTCAGGATCGGAAGCAGATAGCGGATCGGGTCCCGGAACGGATCGGCCTGCGACACATCCGTGCCGAAGACGACCAGGCTGCCAGCCTGGCGCAGTTGCCAGGTGGCATAGGCGCACGGTATCAGCAGCAGCACATCGAGCCAGGCCCGCTGCCACAGCGGCCGGCCGGCGCTTCGCGCGCGCTCGGCGCCGAAGCCCAGGATTGTCCGGCGGGCCGCGCCCAGGGCCGGCAACAGCGTGGCCGCGGCGCCCAACACAGCGGCGGCCACGGCGAGGCGAAGCGATAGAGGCGGAAGCGTAGTCACCCATTCGGGTTGCGGCGCGAATTGCAGGAAGGTGATGGCGCTGGCCAGGAGCGATGCCACGCCGAAACTGAACGGCACGCCGATCAACACTGCGATCAGCGCCAGAAGCACGCCCTGGGCGGCGTACATGTAGAAGATATCCAGCGGCGATGCGCCGCGGCTGCGCAAGATGGCTAATTCGCCCTCCTGCTGGCGCACCACCATGCCCGCCACCAACACCACAAAGCTCAACACCACCGCGAAGATTGGCGCGCAGAACAGCGCCATCAACAGCGTGAGCTCCTGCGACTGCCGAAGGAAACTTCGCAAGGCTGAAATGATCTCGAACTGGTTCAGGGAGAGCTGTTCGTTCTTCTCGAACGCTTCGGCGTTAAGCGCGTTCGCGCGATCGACGATGTCACCGACGTTTTCGGCCGTTAACAGCTTGTCGTTGACCTCGTAGGCCCAGATCATCAGCGAAAACTGCCGCTCGACGAGTGGGCCGATTCGGCGGCCCATCGTTTCCGGGCTGAGGGTGAGGTCTTTCTCGAGCACGTCTGGCCGGATGATCCAATACGTGTCGTTTCTGTTTTTTGGCGCCCAGACGCCCGTGACCCGGGCGATGATGTTATTCACGCGCTGAATCTCGCGGCTGGTCTTCAAATCGGATGGCACGATTGTCGTTTCCGTGCGCGTCAGGCTGATGGCGTCGCCCGCCTGGATCCCGGTCTTGGCGCTGAATCCGCGTCCGACCATGACCTCGATGTCGCCATCGTCCGTGACCGGCGGCGCGCCGGGGAAACCCGCCGGCAGGCGTCCCGCGTCCAAATCAATGTGATCGAGCAGATCAGTCATAAAATCGAGCGAGGCGTAGCCAAGCGGCTGCGAGTCATCGACCGGATATCTGCGCCAGGTTTCGTTGGCAGGCAGGACCGTCCAGAGATCGGTCGACATGTAGCGCACGGTTCGCACAACGGGCAATCCCAGTCTTGGCGCGATCTGCTCGGCCATGTAGGCGTCAAGGTCGCGCGTCTCGTCGAAGTTAAGCAGGGACCGCCCGAATCCCAGATAGCTGAACTTCAGGCTGAGCGGGAGGCGGGTATTGGCCGCAAGCCCGGACAGCCGGATCTGGCCGGCGGCCCGATCGGCAAGTTCGCGGCGGAGCACCCGGTTCTGGGCGGAGCTGACGAAGGCTGGAATGGCCGACGCGATGGCCACCGCCACGGTCATGCCGAGCAGCAGACAGGCCGTCAAGGCGCGCTGGTTGGCCAGCCGGCGCAGGGCAAGGAGCGTAAGCGAGATCAGGCGCATGGCCGGTTATTGGCCGAGGACGATCTCGCCTTCCTTCACGCCATCGACGATTTCCAGCCGCTCAGCCGATTCCAGCCCGACGATGACGTCCGAACGCCGTTGCTTTCCGCCCGGATCGAGGATGACGACAAAGCGCCGCCCGCGAAAATTGCGGATGGCCTGGGGCGGAAGCCAGATCACATTCTCGCGCCGGCCCAGGATCGTCTCGCAGCGGGCCAGCATGCCCGATTCGATCGGCACATTTTCGTCAAGCCCAATCCGAACAGCCCGATCCTTGTTGGTAATTGAGAATATCGGCACCCGAGTGATTTTGCCGGAAACCGCCTTGTTTGGCGCGCTCGACAGGTAGACGTCAACCGGAAGTCCCAGCGCAACGTCCCGCTGCTGGGAGTCGTTCAACTCGGCAACGATCTCGAGGTCGCCGGGCTTGGCCACGACCAGGACGATGTCGAGGGCTCGCACGTTATCGCCGACCCCAATCGAGAGCGCCGTGACGATGCCGTCGAGCGGGCTGGTCAGCGTGCCGCGGGCCTCCTTGGTTTTCAGTGCTTCCAGGGCGGTGCGCGACGTCTCAACCGCCTGCACGAGGCCGGGGTCGAGCTTGGCGATCCGCGACTCGAGGTTGATCTGGGCCCGCTCCACCTCGTTGCGCAGCAGCCCGATGTCGATATCCTTTGCGCTTGCTTCGGCCAGCCCGTTGTTATAGTTCGCCAGCAGGCGCTCCCGCTCGATTTCAGCCGCGGT
>JBDSIP010000234.1:0-4600 GCA_039917915.1 Thermoflexales bacterium | reverse complement strand
CCTTCGAGGTCTGCCTGGTCGATGTCGAGCGCCCGCCTCCGCACTACACCGTCCATCTGTTTGAGGAGCTGCGCCGGCGCTGGCCGGAGCATGAGTTCTGGTTCATCATCGGGGCCGACGCGCTGATCGACATGCCGCACTGGCAGCAGCCCCGGCGCATCCTCGAGCTGGCCCAAATCGCGGTCGCCCATCGTCCCCGTTACCGCCCGCATCTGGACGAATTGGAAATCGCGATCCCCGGCATTTCACGGGCGATCGTGTGGGTCGACACGCCGCTGACTGATCTGGCCTCCAACGACCTGCAGCGCCGCGCACGCCTGGGCCTGCCATTGCGGTTTGTCGTCACCCGCGAAGTCTCGGATTACATTCAGGCCCACCAACTTTATGCCGCGCCGCCGGCGGGGTAACGGGTCGCGACGGCCATGCCGCCGGCTACCCGCGGCGACGTAGAGTGCGCAATTGCGCATCCTGTTCTATCATGGCGTGCATGGACGCAGTGTCCGCGCCGCCCATTAGTTCCCCGGCCGCCACAGCCCTTGCCGCCACGACACTATCGCGCCGGGCCAGGCCGCTCGCCCTCATCGTGTGGATGGCCGTAACGGCCTTGTCGGCCGTCGTTTTTATCCGGGGCATCGAGTTGCTGCTTTCATCCTGGCTCGATCTCGGGCGCATCGCGAAGGAGAGCCCCAGGTTCCTCGGGCCGCCCGAGCGGGTGGCCCTGCTCCAGCTCGGCCTCTCGGTCGACGCTTTTCGAGCTGGAAGCGCCGGACTCGATATCGCCTTCGTCGCCGCCTATACGGCCATCGCTTTCGTCCTGGTCTGGCGCAAACGCGGCGATTGGATGGCCCTGCTGGTCTCAGGCGCCTTGATCGTCTACGGCGTGAGCGCTTCCTTCTCCACCCAGACACTTCTCACCCAGCCCCAAGGTTCCGATCTCGGCACCCGCCTCGTCAACTTGTTGAGCACGGTGTGCGTGCCCATCCTGGCCTATCTCTTTCCGGATGGGCGATTCGTGCCGCGCTGGACACGCCCCCTGACCGTCCTGTGGTTAATTCTCGCGATTGCAACCCTGATCGTCCCGGGCTGGGATGTGAGCGGGTGGAACTGGCTGGCGTTGACCGTGTTGTACGCCGTCGGACTGGCGACCGGCATCGTCGCCCAGGTCTACCGATATCGCAAGGTTGCGACCGTTGGGCAGCGCCAGCAAGTCAAATGGGCCGTTCTGGCCTTCATCCTCGCCGCGGGTCTCTACTTTGCCCTGCCTCTGCTTGCGCTGGCGTTCCCGACCTGGTATGAGCGCGGTCGGAATCTGCTGATCTTCGAAACTGTTTTTGTGGCGGCCTTCTATGTCTCGCAGTTGGCTGTGCCGCTGGGACTCACGTTGTCCATTCTTCGTTTTCGGCTGTGGGATGTTGATCTGCTCATCAATCGGACCCTGGTCTACGGGGTTGTTACGGGCGTGCTCTTCGTTGTTTTCGAAGCCGTGACCTTTACCGTGGACAAAACCCTCGGCGAAGTTCTTGACGCGGGCGGCTTTCTGAACAGCGTGGTCCCGGCCCTGGTCACAGGCCTCGTCTTTTCCCCCGTCCGGGACAAGACCCAACGCTTTGTCGACAAGCGCTTCTATCGCGAAAAAGTCGATGCGCGCAAGGCATTTGCCGAATTCGGACGCGCGCTGCGCCTGACGGTCGATCTGAACGAGGCGCTCCAATTTGTCGTTGTGCGGCTGAGCGCCCACATGCATGCAGCGCACGCGACTGTCTTCCTGCGGGGAGAAGACGGATCGCTCGAGCGGGCGGCGAACGTTGGCACCCCACCTGTTTCATACAACACCTGGATGGCGGATCGCGTCGTCATCGATCTGCTGGAGGCTGGGCTCACTGCGCCAGGCAACGAGGACGGTCCGTATCGCCTGTTCGTGCCGCTCACCCTGCCGCCGGTCGCCGATCTGGACGGCGCGCGAGGCACGTTGCTCGTCGGTGTCCTGGCGCTGGGACCGCGCCTGTCTGAGCTCGGTTATTCGACTGAAGACCAGGCGCTCCTGGTCGGCCTGGCCGAACAGACCGGCACCGCCTTGTACGTCGCGCAGTTGGTCCGCGAGCGCGCGACGGCTTGATCGCCCGGCAGCGCGAAAGGGTAGCCGACGGCAGTGCCGTCGGCTACCCTTTCGCGGTCGGAGTTTTCATCATCCCATCCAGATCAAATCGCTGAGTTGTTCATCGACGACGCGATGAAACGCGACAATGCGATTCTTCGCGCGGGGGATGCGCTTTCGCCGTATGCATTTTGCGATCACAGCTATAGGTCTGGGTTGGGCAGCATGAACTCGCGGATCATCCCGACGAAGGTGTGCCAGGCCTCGATGAAACTGCGCAGCGTGCGCACGACCGGCCCGAAGCTGTCGAACTCCGCGGAGGTCATACCGTCAGCGTCATAGCCGCGCCGGAAATCAGCGAACTTGGAATACAGCGCGTCGACGATGGCCGGGTCGACCGGCACGTCCATCCGGCTGGGGTCCGGGCGTGTGTCGCTTGCGTTGAACTTCAGCTGCCATTCATATGGAATCGTCATGGCGACTTCGCCGCCAACGAATTCCGTCCAGTGTAGGAAGTTGCGATACGCTGCCGAAAGCAGGCGGGTGCGATAGCCGCGCGCCTGAAAGAGCCCGTACGCCTTCTTGAAGCACGCCACGCCGGACCACTCGAGGTATTCCGCCGGGATGTCGACCTCGTTCTTCTTCGCCACTACTTTGATCCAGTCATCCATGCGCCCCACCATCATCGTGGCATAGGGGGCCATCCCGGCCGTATCAAGGCCGGCCGCGTCGCGGCGTTTCAGGCCGCGTTCGACGGCCCCACCCACCGCCAGCACCTGCGGCACGCAGAAGCTGACGGTCACATTGACATTGACTCCGCGAAAAGTAAGTTCCTCGGTAACGGCGATCCCGGCATTGGTGGCCGGGACCTTTACTTGCATATTGGGCGCAAGCGTCGCGAAGTATTCGGCGTGGCGAAGGATCTCGGCCGGGTTGTTATAAGCGGCCGGGTCCACCTGTATGGAAAGCCGTCCGCACCGGCCGTGATTGCGCGCGAATACCGGCAGCAGAAGCTTTGAGCCGGCTACGGCCAGCTCTTCGTAAATCTGCCAGGCGACCTGGGTTTCGCTCCAGGTCGGGTGCTCGGCGATCACCTGGCGGATGCGGTCCTTCCACAGATGTGTCTCCTTCTTGAGCACATTTCCGACGATGGAAGGATTGCTGGTCGCCCCAACCGCCCCGCGCGCGATCGCATAGTTCAGCTCCTCTATCGAGCACGAATCATTGAGATATTCCGTTGGCGAGATAAGAGTCGTTTCGTGCAGCGGACCGTTCGAGATTGTCGTCATTTTGATTCAAACTCCGTGTCATCCGTGATTTACAACCCGAGCAAAAACTGGAATACGAGATCCCGCATGCCAGGCAGGGCCGGCTCATGTCCGAAATCCGGATAAGTCAGCATCGATTTCCTGGCGGTGATCTTGTTGTAAGCCGCGTACTGGGTCGAGGGCGGGCAGACCGTGTCCATCAATCCGATCGTCCACAGGACCTCGGCCTTGATCCGATTCGCCAGATGCTGGATGTCGATGTAGCCGAGGTTCTCAAACACCTGGGCCTCCTTGAGATGGCGCGGATCGAAGCGGCGGAAGAAGTCCTTCAACTCGTCATAGGCATCCTTGGCCTGGTCCATCTGCCACACGCGCAGATAGTCGCTCAAAAACGGGAAGATCGGAGCCGCGCGCCGAATCCGTGTCTCCAGCGCCGCGCAGGCAATGGTCAGTCCGCCGCCCTGGCTCATTCCCATCGCGCCGACCCGATTCGGATCGACCTCAGGCATGTCCATCACGATTCCGGCCAGTTGGGCAGCATCGAGATAGATCTGCCGAAATAGCAGTTTCTCCGGCGCGCCCTTGAGCGCATTGTCAAGGCCGCGAATGATATGCCCACGGACCGTGTTACCACTTGTCCCACCCGGATCATCCGACAACCCGCCCTGCCCCCGGCAATCCAACGCGGCGACCGTGAACCCCTGCGCGACGTAGCCAAGTTTGTCAAACCAATCGCCCGAATCGCCATGATAACCATGCAGAATTACAAGGGCCGGGCCTGGCTTGGTTGCGCCCGTTGGACGCAGGAGCTTGGCGTGCGCGCGCGCGCCGCCCACGCCGGTGAAGTACAAGTGCCGGCATTCCACCCCAGGGGCGTGGAAGTCGGCGGGAAGCAACTCGATCTGCGGGTCGATCGATCTCATCTCGGCCAATCCAGCGTCCCAATACGCATCAAAATCTGCCGGACGCGGATTGGCGCCTTGATACGTGGCCAGCTTTTCGAGGGGAAAGTCAAAGGTGAGCGGCATGGGGTAATCGTACTATGAAAACACTTTGGAAAGGGCCCTTCCCGGCTTCGCCGGCGATGGACCTTTCCAAAGCAGAAATCGACGCAATACGGTATATTCCATCGTCGCCGACGGGTTCCATCCATGCTCTCACACGATGCTGTTCCGCCTCGCGATCCCGGCGCCTGGATGCGTTTTTTCGGCATCGCCGCCGGACTGATGATCCCGCT
>JBDSIP010000233.1:0-3736 GCA_039917915.1 Thermoflexales bacterium | reverse complement strand
AACTGCTCAGGCCGATTTTGCAATTTAGCGCACAATATAGGGCAATGATACCGACACGAGCGGAAATCCGACAGGCGTACGATGCCGGATATGAGGCCGTAGTCATCCTGATCGAAGATTCGTTTGCCGAAATTGTGGCGCGGCTGAGGGCACAAGAGGCACGATTGGCAGAACTCGAGAGGCGCTTGAATCAGAACAGCCAAAACAGCAGCAAACCGCCATCGAGCGATGGATACAAGAAGCCGGCGCCGCGAAGTCTGCGAAAGAAGAGTGGGCGACGGAGCGGCGGGCAGGAAGGGCATCCAGGATCGACGCTGACCTGGGTGGAAACACCAGATCGAGTGATCGACTACTGGCCAGGGCAATGCGAGTATTGCGGAAAACTATTTGGAAGAGGGTGCGCGAGCGGCTGCGAGGCCCGGCAAGTGCACGATATACCGCCGATCAAGATGGAGGTCACTGAGCATCGTGCAATGCAGGTGACATGTCACACATGCGGGAGCACGAGCGAGGGGCGCTTCCCCGAAGGCGTCAAACCGGGCGCTACCTATGGAAATGGAGTTGTGGCGCTGGGCGTGTATGCGACGGTGTATCAGTTACTGCCGTTGGAACGAACCTGCGAGTTGATGGGCGATGTGTTTGGCTGCGAGTTGAGCGAGGGCACACTCGTGAACCAGATTGCTGCATGCGCTGAGCGGGCGCGCCCGATTGAAGCGGACATCAAAGCGGCAGTGACCAAGGCGAAGGTAGCTCATTTTGATGAAACGGGTGCGCGGGTGATGAAGAAGCTGCACTGGCTGCACGTGGCCAGCACACCCACGTTGACGTATTACGCATTCGATGAGGGCCGGGCGGGCAAGGCTTTTGAGCGAATTGGCATCCTGCCTGCATTCAAAGGAACCGGCGTGCACGATGCTCTGCAAAGTTATCTGAATTGCGCTTTCCCTCACGGACTGTGCAACGGCCATCTACTGCGTGAGCTGACAGGTATCGAAGAAAGCACCCATCAGCGCTGGCCCGCGCGACTCAAGGCTCTGCTGGTTGACATGAAGAAGCGAATCGGTCTGGCAAAGGAACGCGGCAAGACACGACTGCGAGTGGATGTTCAGGACAGACTGGAGGTTGAGTATGACCGCCTGGTGACTCGAGCCATGCAAGTCAATCCGCGGCCGGAATATCTGGAGGGGCAACGCGGTCGTCCGCGGGCATCACCAGCGCGAAACCTGGCCGAGCGATTGCGAAAGCACAAAGACAGCGTGCTGCGCTTTCTACGCAACTTCGACGTGCCATTTGACAACAATCAGGCGGAGCGCGCCTTGCGGATGATGAAGGTGAAGCAGAAGGTTTCCGGCTGCTTTCGCAGCCTGGAAGGAGCCGCGCGCTTCGCCACCATACGCGGTTACATATCGACCCTCCGTAAGCAGGGCCACGCTGCGCTTGCCGCCTTACGCGCTTTGCTCGATGGTCGGCCGCTGAAACTCAACTTGGCCTGAGCAGTTACGTTTGGTGGCTAAAATTGGCGTAGACATAAATCAATCATAAAACACACACTGTCAAATCCAATACGATCAAACCGCTTTCAGCCATCAGCCTCGCCACCCGGTTTTCCCCGCATTCCACGCCCTTTGCTTGAAGCAGGGCGCCCCTATTTGCGCGGTAAGAGCCAGCCAAATGTCGTCGGGGGCGGGCGCGGCATCGCTGCGCGCTCAGCGTCTGTGGCCGCGTGCCGGCGGGCCAGCTCGAGGACCAGGCTGCGCTCGCCCATCCGCATCGCCCAGTGATGGTTGGCCGAGAAAATCGGCTTCATGATGAACGAGAGGTATTTGAGCAAGGGCTTCTCGGCCTCGATCTTCCAGTCATAGGTGATCTTGACGTGCTCACCGTCGGGTTCAAAGGTCCAAATCCCGCGCCCAACGAAGTCGCCTGTGGCGCGCAGGGAGAAGCCAAAGGGCTGGCGCGATTCCTCGACTCGGAACTGCCAGCGCAGCGTATAGGGCAGCCAGCCCTTGGTATAGAGATCAATGACCCGGCCGATGCCATTGGCATCGCCCGGCTCGAGTTGCTTGACTTCGAGATAGACCGACGGCCACCAGCGCGCCAGGTCGCTGGCGTTCCCCAGCACGAGGTTAACCTCATCCAGGGATGCCTTCACCCGCCACTGGGTGATGAAGTGATAGGTGTTTGCGCTCGCGCGCGCCGAGGAGGGGGTGAGGGATTGGTCTGTCACGGGCTGCACATTACAGGTCTGGCCCGCCGCGCGGAAGCTCGTTCGCCGCCCACTTTCCGCCCAAAAACGGGGTGACCTGTCAGGTGGCTTCGAGTGCGCGCGAAATCGCGTTACCGCTATCGGATCTGATACGCCTCGAGCCCGTCCGGAGTGTTGAGCAGCACGGTTTGACGGCCAATCGCCGCGACGCTCAAGCCGGCGCCCTTGAGCAGCGGATACGGCCAGACCCGGGTGCGCCACAGCGGCCGGCCGCTCTCGAGGTCGGCCGTCTCGACCCACAAGTCTTCTTCGCCGCAGGCGAAACACGACGCGTTGTTGGTTCGCCCGCGGATGAACACCTGGGCATTTGGGGCCAGGCGCGAGCGATTCGGATTGCTGATGTTGCAATTGGCGGCTGTGCCGCGGGTCTCCCCGAGACTGCGACCGGTTACCGGGTCAAGCCAGGCCATCGACCCGCCCGACGCGCAGCCAAACAACACGCCGTTCTCGACCCTGAAGTCGCGGGCTGCGGGCCAGGGCAGGCGCCAGCGCTCGGCGCCGTCTGCCAGGGCATAAGCGGCCAGCACGTAGGTCAGGGTCTTGCCGGCCGCCGGCGTCTCATCGGAAAAGCTGACGATCAGGATGGCATTCCCGTTGCCGTCGTCGCTCACAACATATCGACCGGTCGGACTGGGCTTTCCGTCGATACGCCAGCGCAAGACGCCGGTGACGGCATCGAAGGCCTGCACATTCAGGTAGCCCTGGTTCGGGTTGTCGCGATACGAGAGCGTGACCAGCGGGGCGATGCCGTTCCGCACGGGCAGCTCAGGGATGGCGGGCGGCTGCGCGAAGACGGCTCGATCGTCAAGGGCGATGGATGCCTTCCAAAGCGCTGTCCCGTCCTTGACCCCCAGCCCGGCCACCGATCTTTGTTCGGTATCGGGAACGACCCGGACATCAGTTTCGTTGGCGAATCCGGGCTCGGCTTCCTGCCTGGGAATGCCACAGGCCGGCGCGGCAACGTTCGTCCGCGCGGCGCCCGTTTTAAGGTCAAGGGCCACGCAGGTGCTGTCGTTCAAGCCGAGCCGGATTTCATCGCCGCGGTCGCTGAAACGGAAGCGCGCGGCGTTGGCAATGTTGGTCGTCGTCCACACCACGGCGCCGGTCGACTCTGACTGCGCGCGCAAAACCGCGCGCCCATCCACGTCGACGATAACGTAGAAGACACCATCACGATAGGCGGCCGGCGACACGCCCGTCGCGCGCTCTGGCGAGGTCCACACAGGCCGTGCCTCAGGACCTGCGGGATTTGATCCGCCGCAGGCCACCAGGGCGAAGGTCAACCAGGTGGCCAGGATTGGGAGGGCGTGCCGGGTCGTGGGCATGTGTTCGAGGGGCGCAGTGTACGGGAGGCTGAAGGTATCTGTCAATCCAGGACAACGGAGCCCGCCATGAGCCAAAGCGACCCCGCGTTGCGCCCTTCGCGCCATAATCGATCCGGATGACCGCACGACGAATCAGACGAGACGA
>JBDSIP010000232.1:0-2605 GCA_039917915.1 Thermoflexales bacterium | reverse complement strand
ACGCGTTTACACGCGACGCCGAACGCGCAGGCTGGTGATCCCTGGCCTGAGGCGACGACGGGCGCGAAGTTCAAACGCATTTCGATTCACAGTGGCGGGATTATACGCGGATTGGCGCCCGCCGTATTGGCGATGCGCATTCGCAACTGGGGCAATATCCCACCCAAGATCACAAAGGTGACGGGAGGATCTCACGCGAAGACGCGAAAACGCGAAGCCTGTGCTTTGTTTTCGCGACCTCGCGGCGTCGCGTGAATGGGCCGGGCGCAATACGGGTTTGTTGGTAGCATTCACCCGTCTGGACTGCCTTATTGCGGGAGATGATTCATGAAAGAGCTTGGTGCCGAATACGTCGCTGACATGCGCGATGCCATCTCAGGTTTTCTAAAGACTGTGAGGAACCTTAATCTGGGTCTCGGTACACACCACACCGACGACTCTATTGCGGCGAAGGAGTTGGCGTCGTTCAGGAAGCCGTCCGCCGTAGTGAACGCCCAGAACATTGCCTCAATGCTCATTGAGTCGTCTAGCGACCACATGGAAGCATTTGCCAGAACGATCACGGAACCACATTTGCCTTTCGCGAGTTGCACAAGCGTCCGATCTATGCTGGAACCCTGCGCATTTGCAGCATGGCTAGTTGATCCCAGCATTGGTGCCGTGGATCGGGCAAAACGCGGCTTTGCCATGCGATATGCAGCCATCGATGAGGAGAGTAAGTGGGCAAAGACAATCGGCCAAGAGTATCAAGTTGGTCGAACGTATGGTGATCGGCTCGATGCTATCGAGCGCGATGCGCTTGACTTGGGATTTGACCCTATCGTAAAAAAGCGCGAGAAACGAATCGGTATTGGTTGCCGGAAACCATCAGCGACCGATACGATCGGCGTTATGCTCAACGAGAAGTCAATGTACGTCCTTCTGTCTGCTGTCGCCCATGGACAAATCTGGGCGATGCGGGAAATGGGATTCGCTCCGGTCGACACAGGCGGCAAAACGCGACTCATTGGAACCGTTCCCGTTCGGCAATTCGAGAAGGTTGTTCGGCCGGAATTAATTGCATCATTGGGGCTATGCGCGCTTCGTTCGTTCGCACGACCCGCAGTCTTTATGCTCAGATACAGTGGGCACGATGACGGCCGTTTCGTAGCGCTTCTTGAAACAACCTTCGACTTCCTGCGCGTCCCAGCGGAACGACGTCCTCGGTGGAATGCCTGACGATGGGTCACGTTCCTCCGACGCCTGCGCCGTATCCGCTTCCGGTGGCGCGTTTGCCACCCGCGGATACACTTGTCAGATGGCCCTCACCCCCGCCCAATTCGTCGCCAAGTGGCGCCTCAACCGCCGCAACGAGCGCGGCGCGTATCAGGAGCATTTCCTCGACCTGTGCGCGCTCACCGGGCAGGAGACGCCCAACCAAGACCCGACCGGCGAGACCTACGCCTTTGAAAAGGGCGCCGGGAAGCAGGATGGCGGGCAGGGCTTCGCCGACGTCTGGCGCCGAAATTGCTTCGCCTGGGAATACAAGGGCAAACACGCCGATCTGTCGAAGGCCTACCAGCAGCTCCAGCAATACCGCGAGAGCCTGCTCAACCCGCCCCTCCTGATCGCCAGCGATATCGAGCGGATCGTCATCCACTCCAACTTCACCAATGCGGTCAAGCGGGTCTACGAGATCAAACTCGAGGACGTCGAGCAAGACCGCTGGCTTACCCCGCTGGCCGAGGCCAAATGGACTCGCCCGCACGCCACGCCGGTTGCAATGCTGCGGGCGATCTTCGCCGACCCCGAGTCGTTCCGCCCGGCCGAGACAATCGACGCCGTCACCCGGGCCGCGGCGATCAAACTCGGCGAGGTGGCCCAGACCCTGGCCGGCTACGGCGAGGACGCCCACGCCGCCGCCCACTTCCTGATCCGGGTGCTGTTCTGCCTTTTCGCCGAGGATGTCGGCCTTCTCCCGCGCAACCTGTTCAAGAAGATCATCGAAAGTTCTGACTACCACGCCCCGGTGCTGCAAGCCAAACTGCGCAACCTCTTCCGCGACATGCGCGACGGCGGCTACTACGGCGACGACCGGATTGTCCATTTCAACGGCGGGCTGTTCGACGACGAGAATGTCCTCCAGCTCGACGGCGAGGCGATGCGGACCCTGATCGGGCTGAGCGGGATGGACTGGTCATCGATCGATCCATCGATCTTCGGGACGCTATTCGAGCGCAGCCTGGACCCGGCCAAGCGCGCCCAGCTCGGCGCGCACTACACCGACCGGAGCGACATCGACCTGATCGTCGAGCCGGTGCTGATGGCGCCCTTGCGCGAGGCCTGGGCGCAGGCCCGCGACGCGGGCGAGCCGGCCGTGCGGGCCTTCCACGACCAGTTGGCCGGGACGCGGGTGCTGGACCCGGCCTGCGGGAGCGGCAACTTCCTGTATGTCTCGCTGCGGGCGCTGCTCGACCTCGAGAAGAGTGTGCTGGCGACCTGCGACGCGCAGGGCTGGGCGCGCCCGGACGAACCGCGGGTCTCCCCCCAGAACGTGTACGGAATCGAGATCAACCCGTATGCCCACGAGCTCGCCCAGGCCACGGTCTGGATCGGCTACCTGCAA
>JBDSIP010000231.1:0-12365 GCA_039917915.1 Thermoflexales bacterium | reverse complement strand
ACAACATCAACAACGACAACGGCGTCAACACGGTCGGCAACCAGACCACCAGTAACCTGATCGTCCTGACGCCGGCTAGCGAGCCCACCGTCAATAACGCGACAGGCTCGACGGCCAATCCGCCCCTGCCGCCGGCGACCCCACCGGTGACGGACAAGAATCCGTCCCATTACGAGACGATCGGTCTGGCGCTCGGGAACCTGGTCTGGTATGACACCAACAACGATGGTGTCCGGGACGGGAGCGAAACTGGCACGGCCAACGTGGCCGTTCAACTCTATCGCGACACGAACGGCGACGGGATCTACTCGCCGGGGGTGGACGGGTTTGCTGCCGCGGTCGCAACGGACGCGAATGGAAACTACACCTTTACTCAACTGATCGCAGGCGGGTATCTGGTGGTCATTGCCTCGTCGAATTTCGCGCCAGGCGGCGCGTTGCGCGGCTATCAGAATAGCGCGGACTTGAGCACGTTGTCCCTGGGCAACAGCGGCGTCAACAATGTCGATCATGGCGTGAGCGTGACGTTGGGCATCACGGTCGCAAATGGCTATGTGGCCAGCACCGTTGTGACCCTGACGGTAGGCGGCAAGCCGGTGATTGACGATGACATCGGGCTGCCCAACGCGAATACCAACACGACCCTGGACTTTGGTTTCTATCGGCTCGAGGTTGGGAACCAGGTCTTCTATGACACCACAACAACGGTCTGTTAAACACTGCGGACGGCGATCTTGGCGCGGACGGGATCACGGTGGTTCGGTGCGACACGACCGGCGCGCTGGCGTTGATGACGGCGACGACAACGTCAGGCGGCTACTACACCTTTACCGGAATGCCGGAAGGCGCGTATGTGGTCGGCGTGATGGCTCCGGCGGGCTATTTAAGCAGCATCGATATTGGCAACACGCCCATCCCGTTTGCGGCCGATAACGATGACAACGGCCTGGGAGGAGCGCCCGGGTTGATCAAGAGCACGGCGTTCAACGTGCTCGCGGGCGCGTCTGAGAGTGGCAACGTGATCGCGAACGCGACTGGAACCACAAGCACATGCGTGTGGACTTCGGTCTGGCGCAGGTGCCGACCCCGACGCCGACGCCGACCAGCACACCAACAGCGACTCCGATGTATACGCTGTTGAAGGCATCCAGGAGCTCGATGCCTGGTCCGGGTGCTATCGTCGAAACAGGCGCTCAGATCACCTACACGATCTGGGTGACCAACGAAGGCAACATCCCCGCGCTCAACGTGCCCATCTCAGATGGGATCCCCTCCGGCACCGGCTACGTCGGCGATTCCGCGGCGCCGGCGCTGGTTTCAGGGCCCGATCCATTGGTGTGGGTGCTGCCAAGCGCCGTGCCGGGTGTGCCGTATTCCTTCAGCTTCACAGTGAGGGTCACCGGCCAGAATCCGCAGGGTGTGATCCGTAACGTCGCGTTTGTGGGCGACCACCCTGTCACCGAAACCAATGAAATCATTCATGTGTTTGCGCCGACGGCAATCCATCTGTTGAGTCTGGGTGCGTCGCGGACAGCCGGGGGCGTTTCGGTGATGTGGCAAACGTCCGAGGAAAACAACACGCTTGGGTTCCGGCTGTATCGCTCGAGCACGCCTGCCCGGCAGGATGCCGCGCTGGCCACTCAGAGCGTCATCGCCGCGAGTGGGAACGCCACGGGCGACAGCTACACCTGGCTCGATGCGGGCGCAGCGTCGACCGGAGCGCTCTACTACTGGCTGCAGGAGATCGACACCGTCGGCGCTGCGACCGAGTACGGCCCGGTGCTCGCGGGCGGGTCGCCGGGATTCTCCGCGTTCATCCCCTCTATCGCGCGCTAGCGGTCATTCCCCCCAAATGGCTGTTGACCGATGCAACCGGATGGGCGAAAGCCCATCCGGTTGCGTTTTTCGGCCGGCTCGCGTGTGGCCGCGCAAACGCCCACGCTCAGAGCACGGCCAAGCGGCGCAACAGATAGATCCGCGGAAAGATGCCGTTCAGGCTGATCCGCCGTTCCTCGACCAGCTCCCAGGCGGGGCTGCGGGCCAGGCTGTCCGACATTAAGCGCGTCTCATGGCTGATGATGCACATGCGCGCGCCCGGCGCCGCAATCCGGGCGGCATCGGCGAGCGCCGCCGGATACAGGGCCAGATTCGCCGCGTGGCTGCCCACCTGCTGGCCAAACGGCAGGTCAGCGCATATCGTTGTGATGCTTCCATCGGGCAACGGGGCTGCCCCCGCGTCGGCCTGAATCAGCTCAACCCGGGCGGCCAGCCCGCTTCCGGCCGCGTTCAGGTTGGCCCGGCACAGAGCGAGCGCGGCGGGTGCGATGTCCAGGCCGATCAACCGGGCAGCCGGGCCGTGCGCCGCGCGCTCAATCAGCAGGCTGCCGGAACCGCAGCACAGGTTGACAAATACGTCGCGCGCCGTGGGTTGAAGCAAACGTGTCATCGCCGACGCAACCGCGGCATTCAGCGCCCCGGGAAAATTCTGAACGCGCCAGGTCCGGGTCGCCAATGGCCGCGGCGTCAGTCGCACCAACGTCTCCCAGCCACCGGCCCGGTCGGGTCGCAGACGGACCAGCAGGTCACCCTCGGTTTCGTCCGGCTCGAGCCCGGTTCGGGTGGCGAGGGTTGAAAGCAGACGCCGCATGACTGCGCTCTCGGCGCCGGCGGCCGCGATGTGGATTGTCCGGAACGTGCCTGCCGGCCATTCGCGCAGCGCGGCGTCGATTTGCGCGCCGAGCCGCCGAAAGTGGGCGTCGCCCAACAAGGCTTTTGGCCGGGGCACGGCGAAGGTCGCGCAGGAATACACCGCCTGGACTGAGCGCAGTTGCAGCGCGCGGCGGGGGTCACCGGTCGGGGAGAAGCGCACCTCGCCCGGCCCCACAATGAACGCGATGGCGCGGGTATAGGCCACAATCTCGTCGCGGGCAACATCCTCCAGGCCGATGGTTGTCTCTGCCACGAGCTGTGACGCGGCCTGCGGCGCTGACGGCGCCGGAGGGCGGGCGCGGGCTGGTGGCGTTTGTCGGGTTGCATCCCTGCCGCGGACGGGGCTGGGGCGCTTAGCGCCAGCGCTTGATGACATGCTCATCCCATTGACCCGCTTCCTCAAGGATGTGGGTGAACCCCTGTCCAATCCAGAACGACCGAATGACAGGCACTTCGATCGGATCAGTGAACTTCAAGCGTTTTATAATGTTCCCCCGCCAGTTCCGCTTGAGCAGCCAGCGCTCGAACGCGGACAGAATCTGGGCATCGGCGCGCGCAGCCCGCAACGCCTCGTTGACCCGGAATACCGTGATCTCGACCGCGCGGGCCGCAGTGTCATCTGGTTTCAGGTGGTGCATGGCGACGACGCGCGCGCACTCGCCCTCGAAGCCGACCAGCCGGCCGGCGTCGGCCCCATTTGCGCCGCGCACGGAGATCGTCCACGGCGTCACCGCCGCTAGTGAGACACCGAACAGAGTCTCGTCGAGATTGATGGCCGCCACAAAGGCTGGGGTGGAGAAGAGGACGTCACGTAACATGCGATGACCTATTGTAGAGGCCCGGTTTCTTGCTGGCCCATCTCATGATCCATCCACAGATTAACGCAGATTCTCGCAGATTGGATAGGAAAACGAATCTGCGGAAATCTGCGTCAATCTGCGGACGAAACAGACCGTGCCCGGGACTGTCCGCCGCCTAAGTTGGTCCTAGCCGTAGGGGGGATCTATCCGCCGATTACGCAGATTCTCGCCGATGGGTCAGGAAAAGGAATCGGCGCGAATCTGCGGAATCTGCGGATAGATCCCCTGATGCGATATACTCGACGCCCGCCGCGACTCTCGCGGCATCACATACACGGACGGCCACAAACCGTCCCACTGCGACCGTGAGTAGGGCGAATACACGACCCGATGGGCGGCCGCGCAAAGGATCATCATGGCTGAAACAATTCAATTGGATGCGGAGCTGCGCACGCTCGTCGGAAAGGGCAATCCCGAGCTTCGCCGCAGCGGTCGCGTGCCCGCCGTTGTCTATGGGCATCGCGAGACGCCCACCCACGTGTCGGTCGATCTTAAGGCGGCCACAAACGCGTTGCGCAAGGCTGGCCGCAACGGTCTCATCACCCTCAACATCGCCACCCAGGCCGAACCGCGAATGGCGCTCTCGCGCGAAGTGCAGCGCGATGCGATCAAGCGCACGCTCCGCCACATCGATTTCTACGAGGTCTCGATGACGGAGAAACTTACCGCAAATGTGCGGATTGTCACCTTTGGCGAGTCACCCGATCTCAAGTCGGGCCAGGGTGTGCTGCTCGAAGGCATGAACCAGCTCAGCATTCGCTGCCTGCCCGGCGACCTCTTCGAGGAGGTCCGGTTTGATGTCTCGGCGATGAAGATCGGCGACATCATTCGGGTCAAGGACCTGGCGATCACCACGGGAATCGAAGTCATGGAAGACCCAGAGGACGAGGTGGCTCGTATGGTCCGCTACGTCGAAGCCAAGGTCGATGAGATCGCCGTTGCGACGGGCGACGTTGAGGTCATCGAGAAGGGCAAGAAGGACGAAGAAGGGGCCGAGGGTGCCAAGCCCGCCGCGGGCGCCAAGCCCGCCGCGGGTGTGAAGGCTGCTCCGGCTGCCAAGCCTGCTGCGGGCGCAAAAGCTGCTCCGGCTGCCAAGGCCGCTCCGGCTGCCAAGAAGTAGGCTCAACGCCCGCGAAACACAAGCAGGCGCGTCCACGAGGGCGCGCCTGCTTGTGTTTTCGACGGGTCGATACGGTAAACTCGCTTGTATGTCATCTGTGATGCGCGCTGTGTGGGCTTGGGCGGCCGCTGTGGGGCTGTGCGCGTGCGGCAGCGCCGCGCCTTTGCAGTCCACCCAGCCCGCGCCGACGCGAACGCTCGCGCCGGCGGCGGCAACCGCGGCGGCTTCGGCGGTCCCTCCGACTAATACGCCAACGCCGGGACCATCGCCCACGGTCAATTCGCCCGCGACGTCCCGAGCCGTCATCCTGACCATCACCGCTCTGGCGGCCACGCCGACATATCCGCCGACCTCAACCCCGCGGCCGACTCGAATCGTCGTGGGCGCAGGCCCCGAGGAAGTTGTTGCGACGCCCAACCCCGCATTTGTGGGTGTTACTGCGCGGCTGCTCGCGACTCAGGTAGCCCGTGGCGGCGTGGCGGCGATGACCATCCGCGCGCAACCGGGTTCGGTCTGCGGGTTGTGGTCGCTTGCCGCGCCAGGCGGTCAGCGTCAGGCGATCCCTGGCGTGACGGCCGGCCAAACCGCGGGCGACGGGATGCTGGCCTGGATCTGGAATATCGCCGAAGATGCCCAACCCGGCGCATTGGACTTGCTTGTGGATTGCGGATCAGCGGGATCGGCGACCGCGCGGATCGATGTGCTGCGATAGGAGCAATCGACCCCGTTAGCGCAGGAGAACCCATGAGTGATCTGTATCGAGACAACCTCCTCGACCACTACGAGAATCCCCGGTATCACGGGCGGATCGCGGGCGCCCAGATCAGCCACGAGGAAACAAATCCGTTGTGCGGCGACCGGATCCGGGTGGAGATCCGGCTTTCTGATGATGGCGAGTCCATCGCCGAGATCGGGTTTTCAGGCGATGGCTGCATCATCAGCCAGGCCTCCGCGTCGATGCTGATGGAGGATGTGATCGGCAAAGCGCTTGAGGAGGCGCTTGGCACGGACCGTCAACGCGTACTTGATCTGGTCGGCGCGCCGCTCACGCCGGCCCGGGTGAAATGCGCGCTGCTGGGTCTCAAGGTGATGAAGACCGGCATCGCCGATTGGAAGCTCTCCCGCGGCGAGGCAAGCGGGCTGGCCTGATCCGCCCGACGGGAGCGCCCATGCGTTGCCTCATCCTCTCAGACATCCACGCCAATTTTGCCGCCTTCGAGGCGGTTCTGGCGGACGTTTCTGCGCGGGACCTGCAATACGACATCGTATGGTGCCTTGGCGATCTGGTCGGCTATGGGCCCGATCCCAACGAGGGTATTGCGCTTCTGCAGACGCTGCCCCACGTGTGCCTGTCTGGCAATCATGACTGGGCGGCGCTGGGCCGGATCGACCTGCGCACCTTCAACCCGGACGCCGCGGCGCTGGCGGAATGGACGCGTGAAGCGCTGACGCCGCAAAACCTGCGCTTCTTGATGGCCCGCCCGTCGAGCCTGGCTCAAGAGGATTTTTTCCTCGCGCATGCCAGCCCGCGCGAGCCGATTTGGGAGTATGTCCTGGATGTGATGGTGGCGGAGGAGAATTTCCCCTGTTTCAGTCAGCGTTATTGCCTCGTCGGCCACACCCACATGCCCGCGATCTTTGTGGAAGAGGGCAAGACCCATGCCGTGCGGCTGTCATATGCCACACCGGGCGCGCCCCTGACCCTCCGGCGCGATGCGCGTTACATCCTCAATCCGGGCAGCGTTGGACAGCCCCGGGACGGAGATCCGCGGGCGGCCTATGCGGTGCTGGACACCAGCGCGCTCACCTGGACCAACCACCGTGTCGAGTATCCCATTCGCGTCACGCAGGAAAAGATGCGGGCCAATCAATTTCCCGCCCGGATGATTGAACGGCTGGATTACGGGCGTTAGGCAATTCGGACGCGCATGCCCAAACAAAGACTGGACGCGCTCATGGTCGCGCGCGGCCTGGCCGAGAGCCGCGATTGGGCGCAGCGCCTGATTCGGGCGGGCGAAGTGCGGGTGGCCGGGCAGGTGGTGGACGCGCCCGCCAAACTCGTGCATGCTGACGCCGACATCGTCGTCGCCCAGCCGCCCCGCTTTGTCTCGCGCGGCGGCTTTAAGCTCGAAGCGGCGCTGGATCAGTTTGGAATTGACCCAACAGGAAAGGTGTGCGCCGATGCTGGCAGCAGCACGGGCGGGTTTACGGATTGTCTGTTGCAGCGCGGCGCGGCGCGGGTGTATGCGGTTGATGTGGGCACGAATCAACTGCACTGGCGGTTGCGCCAGGATCCGCGGGTGATTGTGCGCGAGCGCGAGAATGCCCGTTATTTGGAGGCGCTGCCTGAGTTTATCGGCATTGCTGTCGCCGACCTGTCATTCATTTCACTCACCCTCGTGCTGCCCCAGATATTCAAGTGGATGGACGGGTCGGCTGAGGCATCCGTCGTTGCTCTGATCAAGCCGCAATTCGAAGCCGGCCGGGCGCAGGTGGGGCGCGGCGGCATCGTGCGCGACCCGGCCGTGCATGCCGAGGTGGTGGAAAAGATCTCCCGTTTTGCGGCAGGTAATGGCTGGCCGGCGCGGGGCGTCATCGCGTCGCCGATCACAGGCGCCGAGGGCAACCATGAGTTTTTGATCTGGCTGGGACGGCCAGCTTTGAATCACTTGTAGGAAGCGATATCCCCCCGCCCAGGCGTACGCCTGGGAGGGGGGATATCGTTTCCTGCCGTTATTTGATCAAAACTCGGTCGGCACGGCCGACGCGCACAGAACAAGCTCCTGGGCGGACCTCACATTTCGCATGACTTTGGCCATGTTGCCTTTCAGCTTCAGGCTGCCCGTCATCAAGGCTCGGATGGGATCGATCTGGCGCTCGACGACCCGCTGCCAGTTCTTGCGTTCGCCAGAAATCCTAAACTCCGGCGCGCGCTGACCCTCGTTGACGGCGACCTCGCACAGGCGGCACGAGCCGTGCCACAGGTCGACGTAGATCAGGACGCGCTCGGGGGCGCCGCCTTCACCTGGCTCGACGATGAACCAGAAGTCGCCCTCCCAGGCTCGGGCGGCTTCGCGATAGGCCACGCTGGCGTTGATGGCATCCCGCAGGGCGGCTGCCCAGGCAGGGGTCGCAAAGGCGAACATGACCGCAATGATACGCTTGGCCCCATGCGGATCACCTTCATCGTCGGCGAATATCCGCCGTTGCAGGGCGGGCTGGGTGACTTCACGCGCGAATTGGCCCGGGCCAGCGCGCTGGCCGGGCACGCGCCCACTGTCATCACCCGGACCGCCACCGGCGCGCCTGCGCGCGAGACCGAGCGGGGCGTCAGCATCTTGCGCAGGGTCGACGGCTGGGGCTGGTCGACCTCCCGGGCGATCGGCCACTTCGCCGAAAACGCGCTGACCGACGTCTTCAATTTGCAGTTCCAGGCCGCTGCCTACGGCATGCATCCGGCCATTCACCTTTTGCCGCGCGTGCTCCGGAGGCATGCCCCCGTCGTCGTCACCTTTCACGATCTGCGGGTGCCGTATTTGTTCCCAAAGGCCGGCCCGCTGCGCTGGCAGGCGATGCTTGCCCTGGCTCGCGCCGCGGCCGGCGTCATCGTCACCAATGCCGAGGATGGCGCCACGCTGCGCGCGGCCGGCCTGGCCCGGGTGCGCGAAATCCCGATCGGCAGCAACATTACGCCAGCCGCGCTCCCCGACTTTGACCCCGCCGCGTGGCGTGCTGCGCGCGGCATCCCGGCAATGACAGACCTGATCGGCTACTTTGGTTTTCTGAACGAAAGCAAGGGCGGCGAGACGCTTCTGCGCGCGCTGGCTGCGCTGCGCGAGCAGGGGCGCGATGTGGGCCTGCTCCTGATCGGGGGGCAGACCGGCGCCAGCGACGCGACCAACATCGCCTACGCCCGGGTGATTGAGGACCTTGCGGCGAGCCTGAACGTCCCGGCCCAGGTCTTTCGGACCGGATTTGTCGATGATCGAGGTGTCTCCGAAGCCTTTGCGGCCTGCCTCGGGCTGGCTCTGCCCTATCGCGATGGGGTGTCATTGCGCCGGGGGACGCTCATGGCTGCCTTCGCTCATGGCACGCCGATTGTGACGACCACGCCCAGGCAGGCGATCGCGGGTCTGGAGGACGGCGAGGCATTTTTGCTCGTCCCGCCCGACAATGCGCCCGCGCTGGCAGCGGCGATCGCGCGGGTGCTGGACGACGGCTTGTTGCGGGACCGCTTGCGGGCGGGCAGCCTGCGCGCGAACGGCCGCTTCGCCTGGCCGGCCATCGCCGCCGAAACCGCGGCTTTTTTCCGCGCCTGCGGCGCGAAGGGATAAGTCATCATGGCTCCTGCAAAGTCGCTTGACGAAATCCCTGGTTCGTGCCTTACGCCTGATCGCCGCTCGTTTTAGGCATTTTGCAGGAGAACGGGAGAAGCATACAAGGGTAGAAACCCTTTCGCTCCCTTTCTTCCGTTCTTCTGTCGAATTCCTTGGCCCGCAAGGGTCTCGGCGTGGTTTCTGACGCCCTGACGTTGACTTTGCGGGAGCCATGATAAGGAGGCGTCAATGAATTATCTTGTCAAACGCCATCGCACTGGACGGGAGATCACCCGGATTCTTGCGCAGCTTCTGCTAAGATCAGGTGAGGTGAAGGGTACGGCCCGACTCCGCAGTCGTCATTCCCGCGAACGCGGGAATCCAGTGAAAAAGTCTCGGGTTGGACAGTTGGCCCTGAAAGGTTTTGTGCCCGATTGCAGGGTGATTTCATACGGCGAAGGCCGGCCGAGCCACGATTGGGGGGCGCAACTCTTGCACTGGATTCCCGCATTCGCGGGAATGACGACCTAAGCAAGCCGCGCAGCATACGTTGTGCGGCGCCAATGAATCGCGTCGACAAATATCGCCGTATTCGGCCGAAAGTCGCTCAGTAAGCGTTAATGTCATTTTTTGACGCCTCCTAAGTCGCTGGATGGCGCTTTCCGATTTCGCAAAACGGGTGTAGACTCACTTCCCTTTACAGCTTCGCCATTCAGGTTTAGATTATTAATGCCATGCGAAAAGTCATAGTGAGCTTCCTTTTGAGCGTCTCGATGATTGCCGCCGGTTTCCTGGCGGGTGTGCCAATGGCGGAATCCGCCCAGGCAGGCGAGGTTCTGGGCCCCTTCCTGCCTGACAATTTCGCGGCTGAAGATTCCTTCGTCTATATTGTCAAACGGGGGGACACGCTTTACAGCGTCGCCATCCGGAATGGTGTGAGCGCCGACGCGATCAGCCGGGCGAATGGTCTGAAAGGGCTGCGGCTGCTCTACACGGGCCAGCGGCTGCTCATCCCAACCGCCGCAGCGACGCCTCCGAAGCCGGCCCCGGCTGCGACGAGCAAGCTGATCAAAGTCAGCATCAACCAGCAGCGCATGTGGATCTATAACGCGGGCCAGCTTATCAAGACCTATATCGTCAGCACTGGCACGGCGGGCCGCGCCACGCGTCCGGGAAATTATCGCGTCCAGACAAAAATGCCCGAGGCCTACGCCAGCACCTGGGGACTCCGCATGCCGTCCTGGTTGGGGATCTACAACGTGGGTGCGCTTGAGAACGGCATCCATGCCCTGCCCATCAACCGCTATGGACAGGTGCTCTGGTCGGGTCTGTTGGGCAGGCCCGCGTCTTTTGGATGCGTAATCCTCGGCACTGCTGACGCCCGCGAGCTCTACAACTGGGCGCCAATGGGCACGCCGATACAGATCGTGTACTAGCCCATTTTGAACCTCTTTATCAGCCCGCACCTGGACGACATTGCCTTGTCGTGCGGGGGGCGGGTGTGGGAGTTGACGCGAGCCGGCGAGCCGGTCGTCATCGTCACGCTGTGCGCGGGAGACACACCGCCACAGGTGGCGGACAGCCCCGCAGTGCGGCGAGTTCACGACGAGTGGCGCCTCGGCCCAAACCCGTATGCGGGCCGCCGGCGCGAGGACCGGCGGGCCTGCCGCCTCCTGGGCGCCCGGCCGGTTCATCTTGACCTGCTGGATGCGGTCTATCGCCAGGACGGAGCCGGACGCATGCTGTATTCGCGGAAGTTCATCGGGGCGCGGGTCAAGCCGTGGGATCACAGCCACCATGCCGTTGCGTTGCGGGCGGCGCTAGCGGGATTGGGCCGGCGATACCCGGGCGCACGGGTGTTCGCCCCGCTTGCCTATGGCGCCCACATCGATCACATCATCGCCCGGGCGGCTATAGAGGCCGTCTTTACCCCCGCCCAGATCGTCTATTACGAGGACTTTCCGTATGCCGAGCTGGCCAGTCCGGATGCCTGGCGCAGCGCAACTGACGGACTTCAACACCAAACGAGCCGGCTGAGCGCTGATGCGCGCGCTGCCCGGATCAACGCCATCGGAGCATACCGCTCGCAACTGTTTGCCCTGTTCCGCGAGCGCGATGCGCAAACGGCGCGCGCGCGGATGGCCGAGCGTGTGGGAAAATACATCGCGGGTGTCAAGGGCGAGCGCTACTGGAGAGTCCGAGCATAAATACGCATCGAAGCGGAGCGGCCCCGGCGGGGCGCTTCGCTTCTTCGTTGCGGCGCTGGCGTTTGTCTTGGGCGCGAGCCTGTCGGCGCCGGCCGGGCTCATTGCCCAGACACCGCAGCCCCCGGCTCCGGTGAATCCGCCCAAGGTCGAAGTGGTTGCCACGCCTGTGCCTATCGTGCGGCCCACGGCGGTCCCCAGCGGCGATCCGCTGGTGCGCATCGTCGGGGTGGGCGAAACCCTGGCCAGCCTGGCCGCCCAATCGGGCTTCTCGATCAGCGATCTTGCCCAACGGAACTGGCTCACCCAGGCGAATGTCCTGCTGGCCGGCCAGCGCGTGCGGCTGCCTGCCCGCGTGTCGACCCGCATCCGGCTGCATCGGGTGACCCCAGGCGAAACGCTCACCAGCCTGGCAGCCGAGTACGGCGTGTCGCCTTATCTGCTGCGCCAGACCAACAACCTGACCTGCGTGACCTGCCTGGTCTCCAACCAGCTCTTGCGTATTCCCACCCTGGCCAATCAGGACGCGGGCAACCTCCCCCAGCCGTTCGACCGGGTGGACGTGCTGCCGGGCCAGCCTCAACCCGGCGATGTCGTCGTGGTTCAGGTGACACCCAACAGCCCCCTGGACACAGTGGTCGGGTCGTTTGCAGGCAAGACCCTGCGGTTTGTCAGAAAAGGGGCGGCCTGGGAGGCTCTGACCGGAATATCGGCCATCGCCGACATCGGCGTGTATCCGATCAGCGTGCGAGCGGTGGCCCAGAACGGGGCCGCCGCCGAAGTCAATGGGCGCATTCAGGTCGTGGCGAGCGGGTATGGCCAGGAAAACATCACCATCGACTATCGGCTGATACCGCTGCTCGACCCGCAGGTCAACGCCGACGAGCGTTTCCAAATCGACACGCTTGTCAGCCAGTTCACCCCAAACCAGTATTACTTAGGCACGTTCAGGCTCCCCGTCGCCAACAAGATCACCAGCTACTACGGCGCGCGGCGGACGTTCAACGGCGGCCTGTTGCGGACCTATCACAGCGGGCTTGACGTGCTCGCGCCGGTCGGCACGCCCATCCATGTGGGGGCCTCCGGCCGGGTCGCCGCTGTCCAGGAGTTCAAGGTGCGTGGCCTGGTGGTCATCGTCGACCACGGACGAGGGGTC
>JBDSIP010000230.1:0-5561 GCA_039917915.1 Thermoflexales bacterium | reverse complement strand
AAATAGTCGGGAAGCGACATCCCCCGGCGCAGCCGGGGGATGTCGCTTCCCATAAAATACCCATATGACAGCCATGGCTGACGGTGAGGCGCAGCCCTTGAGCGGGCAAGCCCAGATCGACGCACTCATCCGGATCAACCTCGATGACTTTCTGGACTCGCTTGGTCTGGCGAAACTGCGTTTCGGCCGCGGGGTGTTTGATGCGATTTTCCGCCCCTCCGCGCGGCGCTTTGCCGAGCAGATCGCGACGTTTGACCGGATCAGCGGCGAGCAAGGGCTGCCCGCTGGGGCGGACTGGATGCTCAAGCACTACATGGCCACCCTCGAGGTCGCCGGCCGCGCGCACGTGCCCGACACCGGCCCATTGCTGGTCGTGTGCAACCACCCCGGGATGGCCGACACGGTTGCCTTGTTTGTCGCGCTCGGCCGGCCCGATCTGCGCATCATCGCCAACGAACGGCCGTTTCTGCGGGCTTTGCCAAACGTAACAAAGCAACTAATCAGGGTGTCCGAGACGGGCGAGCGGCTGTCGGTTGTGCGCGCGGTGCTGGCGAACCTGAAAGCGGGCCGGGCGGTCGTCACCTTCCCCGCCGGCAAGATCGAGCCCGATCCGGCCGTGATGCCCGGCGCGCGGGCCTCGCTTGATGCGTGGTCCGACAGCGCCACGCTCTTCGCCCAGCGCGTGCCAGAGACGATGATCGTGCCGGCGATCGTAAGCGGGGTGCAGTCGGCCGGCGCCCAACGCAATCCGCTCCGCAAGTTGCGGCGCCTGGAGCAGGACCGCGACAAGATGGCGGCCGGGCTGCAGATCCTGCTGCCGTGCTATCGGGGTGTGCCAGTCCGGGTGTGCTTTGGCCCGCCGATGAAGGCCGCCGACCTGTTGCGCGATCACCCGGAGCCGGGTGGCCTGCATGCGGCCGTCCTGGCCGCGGCGGCCGCGTTGATCGACGTCTCTCCGGCCGAGTGGACGCTGGTGGCGAAGGGGAACTATTCGGGCCGCTGACGGTGCGGATTAACCTCGGAGGTAGGCGCTTGAGAACCGCGGATGCAGGAAGCTCTGAGCGCCTTCCTCCGAGGTTATTCCCGTCGAGGGCGCCTACCCGCGCGGTTGACCGATTTCAGCGCGCACGTGCGTTTGGGAACACGGATCACACGGATCCGCACGGATCGCCACGGATCGCCACGGATGGCCCCATTTATCCCTCCGTGAAGATCCGTGGGCATCCGTGTGATCCGTGTTCCATCCGATAACACGCAAACCCAAAGCCGCTTGTCGTCAACCAATAATCCACGCCATCGTCTTCGTCGCCAGCGCATCGAGCGCGGCGACGCTCATCTCGATGTGCTTCTCTTTTGTGTCCTCGATCTTGTTGTGGCTGATCCCGTGCAGGCTTTGGACGAAAAGCATTACGGTCGGCACCCCGGCCCGGCAGACCTCGGCCGCGTCGTGGAGCGGCCCGCTCGGCAGCTTGTGGCTGACTCCGCAGACCTCCTTGATCGCCGCGTCGGCCATCTTGATCAGTTCGGGGTGAAAGGGGAAAGGCTGGATGGCCCAGATCTTCTTCCAGGCGACCTCGATCTTCTCCTCGCGGGCAATGCGCTGGCTGGCCTTTTGGGCCTCGGCGTACATCTTGGCGAGTTTTGCCGCGCTGAGATGGCGCTGATCGAGGGTCATCGTCGCTTCGGCGACGACCGAGGTGACGATCCCCGGCTCGGTGACGACCCGTCCAACGGTGCACACCCCGCCGTGTTTGACCGCAATCTCGCGGATCGCCAGGTGGAGTTTGCTCACCCCGCCGAGCGCGTCCTTGCGCGCGTCCATCGGGGTGCTGCCGCTATGCGCGGCCTGGCCGGTGAAGGTGATCTGATGGCGCTCGACGCCGAAGGTGCCCAATACCGGACCCATGGGGAGGCCCAGGCGCTCGAGCACAGGCCCCTGTTCAATGTGCAGCTCGAGATAGGCGGCGGCGTTCTTGATTTGCCGGCCGGCCTTTTTGGCCGTCTTCATGTCTACCCCGTGCGCCGCGGCGGCGTCGCGCAGGGTGATGCCATTCCGGTCCTTGAGCGCGCCAACCGCTTCTAGGTCTATTGCGCCGCTGACCGAGCTGCTGCCAAACAGGCTGCGCCCGAAGCGCGCCCCTTCCTCGTCGGCCCAGTCCACCAACCGGACCGTTGCCGGGGGCGTGCCCTCGGTCGCGATGCGGCGGAGGACCTCGACCCCGGCCAGGATGTTCAGACATCCGTCCAGCCAACCGCCGTTGGGCACGCTGTCCATGTGTCCGCCGATGAGCAACTCCTTGCGGCTCTTGCCCTTTAGGGTGAACCACAAGTTGCCGGCCTCGTCCTTCGCCTGGACGACGCCCGGGATATCGGCGATTTTGGCCTTCAGCCATTCGCGGCCCTTAGCCCAGGTATCGGTCCAAGCCACGCGCTGGGCGCCGTTGGCGTCGCCCGTAAGCGCCCGGAGTTCCTTGAGTTCGGCGATCGTTCGCTTGGGGTTGAGGGGGGCAGGCATGGGTTTGGTAGGTGAGCTGTGAGCTGTGAGCCGTGAGCCATGAGCAGACTGCATGAGTATCTTAATCGCGCTTGCCAAATTTGGCAATCGCGTTTTTCAGCGGGTCAGGCCTGTTGTCAGATCCGCCTGCAGCCGCTAAGATAGTCAGACAGTTGCTATTCGCTCAGAGCTCAAGGCTCACAGCCCAAGGCTAAAACCATGAACAAAATCGATTTCGGCATCACCTTCAAGAGCGACATGGACGTCTTTCGCGAGGTGGCGATCGCCAAACAGGCCGAGGCTGCCGGCTTCAGTTATCTGTGGAGCTTCGACAGTCATGTCTTATGGCAGGAGTGCTTTCCCCGTTTTGCGTTGTGGGCATGGGAGACCCGCCAGATGCGGATCGGCACCCTGGTTACCAACCCGGTCGTCCGCGATGTGACCGTGGCTGCGAGCCTGTTCGCCACCCTGCAGAACATCAGCCAGGGCCGGATGGACATGGGCATCGGGCGGGGCGACTCGTCGCGCCGGCGGCTGGGCAAAGGCCCGACCACGATGGCCCACCTCGAGGATTTTGTGGCCCAGTTCCGCACGCTCACCGCCGGCGGCCACCTCGACTACGAGGGCGTCGATACGTTCTTCACCTGGGCGACCCAGCCCGCGCCGCCGGTGTGGGTCGCCGGATACGGGCCGATCGCGCTGCGTTCTGCCGGCCGGATCGCCGACGGGATCGTCCTGCAGTTCGCTGACCCGCATCTCATCCAATGGTGCCTTGGTTTCGTCAAGGAAGGCGCAAAGGAGGCCGGCCGCGACTTCTCGAAGATCAAGGTCATGGCGGCCGCGCCGGTGTGGATCGATGATGATCTGGCCAGGGCCCGTGAATACGTACGCTGGTTCCCGGCGCTTGTTGGCAACCACATCGTGGACCTGCTCAAGAAATATCCGAAAGAGCAACTGCCTCCCGAGCTGGTGACCTACGTCGAGGACCGGCCCGGCTACAACTATCTCCATCACGCCGAGGTTGGCAGTGACAACAGCCGGTTTGTCCCGGATGAGATCGTCGACCGTTATTGCGTCGTGGGCGGGGTCAAGGAGCAGATCCGCCGGATCGAGGAGCTGCGCGATCTGGGCGTAACGCAGTTCAACCTGTATCTCATGAATGGGGATGAGGAGAAGCAGGTCGAGATCTACGGTCAGAAGATCATTCCGGCCGTGAATGAGGCATGAGCTGTCTTGGCCAGCTCCTGGCCGAGCAAAACTGGTCGTTTACGGCTGTTGCGAACTGTCGCGCAACAACACCCATTCGTCGTCATTCCCGCTTTCGCGGGAATGACAGTCAACGCGCGGGGTTGTGCCGCGGATCGTCATGGTTTAGGTCGCCGATCATCTTCCGCGGGCATATACTCGTTTCATCTTGCGCGCCCCCGGCTGCGCTTCTCAAAAAGGAATACCCACGATGGCTAGTGAAACCCTCACCAATTTTGTCAACGGCGCGTTTGTCAAGTCCGGCGCCAGCGAGTTCCTCCCCGTGCGCGACCCCGGCACGGCAGGCGTGCTGACCCAGGTCCCGCTTTCGCCGAAGGAAGAAGTCGACGCGGCTGTCAGGGCTGGCGCGGATGCATTCCGCGAGTGGCGGCGCACCCCGGCCGGCGAGCGCGTCCAGCCGCTGTTCAGGCTGAAGGTGTTGCTCGAACAGCATCGCGACGAAATCTCGCAGATCATCACCCGCGAGTGCGGCAAGACTTATGTCGAAAGCGACGCCGAGGTCCAGCGCGCGATCGAGAACATCGAAGTCGCCTGCGGCGCGCCGAGCATGATGCAGGGCGTCACCAACGAAGACATCGCACGCGGCATCGACGAGCACATGGTCCGCCAGCCTCTCGGTGTCGTGGCTGCGATTACGCCCTTTAATTTTCCGCTGATGGTCCCGCTGTGGTTCATGCCCTACGCGGTTGCCTGCGGCAACAGCTTCCTGCTCAAGCCGAGCGAGAAAGTGCCGATGACGATGATGAAGTTGATGGAGCTGGTCGCCCAGGCCGGATTCCCCAAGGGCGTCATCCAGGTCGTCAACGGAGCCAGGGATGTCGTCGACGCGATCCTCGATCACCCCGAGGTGCGGGCGATCAGCTTCGTCGGCTCGACCCCGGTCGCGCGCTACATCTACAGCCGCGCAACGGCCAATGGCAAGCGCGCGCAGTGCCAGGGCGGGGCGAAGAACCCCATCATCGTCATGCCCGACGCCGACATGGAGACCACAACCCGCATTGCCGCCGACTCGGCTTTTGGCTGCGCCGGCCAGCGGTGTCTGGCCGCCTCGGTGGCCATCACCGTCGGCGACGCGCGCCATGAGTTTCTCGAGCGCATCGCCGACGCCGCGTCCAGCCGCAAGGTCGGCTATGGCCTCGACAAGGCCACCCAGATGGGCCCGGTGATCACCAGCGACAGCAAAGCCCGGATCGAGAAGCTCATTGCGATGGGCGAGATGGAAGGGGCGAAGATCGTCGTCGATGGGCGCCAACACAAGGTGAGCGGCTACGAGGACGGCAACTTTGTCTTCCCGACCATTCTGGATGGCGTGCCGCACAACGGTGAGCTGTCGCGCACCGAGATCTTTGGGCCGGTCTTCAGCCTGACCCATGCCAGCACAATCGAGGAGGCCATCGCCATGTGCAACGACCGGGCGTACGGCAACGCGGCCAGCATCTTCACGACAAGCGGCGCGGCGGCCCGCCAGTTCCGCTACGAGGTCGCCAGCGGCAACGTCGGGATCAACCTCGGGGTGCCGGCCCCCATGGCGTATTTCCCCTTCAGTGGCTGGCGCCAGAGTTTCTTTGGCGACCTGCACGCCCAGGGCGCGCACGGTTTCGAGTTCTATACCGAGACCAAGGTCATCATCGAGCGCTGGCCGAAGGAGTGGAGCCGCAAGTTTTAGGGGCTGGTGGCTGTAGCTGGCTGTTGGCTGCTGGCGGCCAACAGCCAGAAATTACGTTGCGGCCAATCGGAAGCGTATGGTTGTGCCGGTTCGTGTCCCCTCAAAGGTGCTTTCAATTTCTAAATGGCTGTGGTG
>JBDSIP010000229.1:0-4225 GCA_039917915.1 Thermoflexales bacterium | reverse complement strand
TCGCATCCTGGGCGTGTCGTTTGTCCTGCTCGGCGCGGCCTGCGCTTATATCTCGCTGGGCATCCTGCGCGGCGCGGGGGGCTGAGCGCCATACATCCGATGCCGATCGACCTTCCCCGCGTGCGGGCCGTGCTCTTCGATTTTGACGGCACCCTCAGTGACACGGATGATGCTTATGTGGCCCGGATGGCCCGCATGTTGCGATTCCTCAAGGAGCCGCAGCGCGGGCAGGTGGCCCGCCGGCTGGTGATGGAGATGGAGGCGCCGGGCAATCTGGCGTTTTCGCTCATGGATCGGCTCGGACTGGATAACGCGCTGCGTTGGGTGACCCGCCAGGTGCGGCGCGGACGGGTGGGTGAGCGCAAGACGCCCAACCCGCCGGTTCCCGGCGTGCCCGAGATGCTGGCCCGGCTCGCCCCGCACTACGCCCTGGCGCTGGTCAGCACGCGCGGCCGGCCGATGGTCGACGCGTTTCTCGAGAAGTACCGTCTTGCGCCCTGGTTTGGGAGCGTGGTGACGGCCGAGACCTGCTTCCGGGCCAAGCCCGCCCCCGACCCGCTGTTGCACGCGGCTCGCGAGCTGGGTTTTGCGCCGGAGGCCTGCGTGATGGTCGGCGACACCACGGTCGACATGCGCGCGGCGCGGGCGGCCAAGACCCAGGCGATCGGGGTGCTGTGCGGGTTTGGCGAAGAGGCCGAACTGCGCCGCTCCGGCGCGGATTTCATTCTGCCCAGCACGGCCGATTTGACCGCGGTGTTGTAGCCTCAATATCGTCATCCTGCCCGAAAGCGCACGTCATCCCGCGCGAAAGCGCGGGACCCATACCGCGGCCGGCGGATCGCCCACTCGGCCACAGCCAGGTTGATCACCCAGCCTGCGCCCATCAGGAACGCGACACTGAGCTCAGTCGGCGCGCTGATGAGGAATGCCCCGGCCATCCCGGTCAACATCTGGGTGCCTGCGCCAAGCCCGATCGCGTAACCGCGCGCCATCCACGCCCGATGACGTTTGACATCTCCGCGCCGAATCGCGCCAAAGCCGAGGACGAGCGACACGATCATCGCCGACCCAAACAGCAGCCGCAGAGCAAACAGAAGTTCACCACTGCCGGCCGGGCGGGGATAGAACAAGGTCATCCACAGTCCCATCAGCCCAACCAACAGCCCGCATATCACCACGAGCCGCCCGGCCGCGCGGTGCCAGGCCGGCCGGCGCCGCCGGAAACCTGTCGCGAATTGGAGCGCGCCCAGGAGGGCAAACACGCTCGCGCTCACGATGTGCAGTTCCACCGGCAGGGGCACGCAAAGAACCGCGCAGGTCGCTAAGTTGATCGCCAACGGACGGGCCCGCTCGCGCACCCAGCCGAGGGCGTCGCTCAGCCGGCCCTGCGCGATCCACACCCGCGCCATCAGCGCCGGGATCGGACGCACATCGGGGAAAAAGGCGCTTACAAGCTGGCGCTCCGCCTCGTCGAGCAGGTAAAGCGCGCCATCCGCATCTCCCTGGGCCACTCGTATTTGAGCCATCGCCATGGGCCAGCGATACCGGTTTTGAGGAAACCCGTGTGCTCGCCCAGCGCCTTGCCTCTCTGGAGCTGCTCGGTGGCCGTACCTAGATCATTGTGCTCACGGTGGAGCTCGCTCAGTCCCACGTAAATGTCTGCAGTGCCCCGCGGGGCAAGCGCAGGCGCACCCTGCGCCGTTGCCAGTTGCATTGCCTGCTCGTAGGTACGCAGGGCCTCGCGCGTACGGCCCTGCGCCAATCGTATATCCGCCAGGGTGACTGCGCCCAAGACGCTGTGGCCGGTGTCTGCCGGGATGCCTTTGACGCCATTCAGGATCAGCGTCTGCAAAGCGCTCACGAGGCAGGCGAGAAAGCGCAGCGGGTCGCCATCTCCTTCGTCCAGTGACAGCCAGGCAACCGGGAGCCCGCACCGGGCGACCCATTCGCCGACCAGGGTGGTTTTGCCAAAGCCGGCCGGGGAAGCGATGAGGGTCAGTTTGCGGTGCAGCCCCTCGTTCAGCCGGGCGATCAGACGAGGTCGTGAGACCGCCTACGGCCGTGGCGGCGGGCGACATCGCTTTAAAATGCCCCCTTGCTACAGCCCATGGCTCCAACGCGTTCGCGAAATTGCGACTTTGCAGGCGCCATGCCGCGGCAGGCGTCCCCAAATTGACATCCCCTGCGTTTCGTGTATACTGTGAGGCCGCTAACTTGAGCTGCGGTGTGAAAACACCCAATCTAATAGCGAGTAACCGAACATGAGGAGGCAGCCTTTAAGCTAGGCTGCCTCTTTCGTCGCCTGACAAAGGGCTCCCGCCCCCACCTATAGGCGATGTTCCCAACGTCCGTTCAGACTGGAACTGAATACAGAGTCACTATGCCTACGATCAACCAACTGGTTAGGAAAGGGCGGAAGCCCAAGCGCGCATTGAGCAAGGCGCCCCAACTGCAGTTCACCACGAACTCGCTGAAGGGTAGCCGCAAGACGGATCAGGCCAAGGGCGCGCCGCAGAAACGCGGCGTGTGCACCGTGGTCCGGACCCAGACCCCGAAGAAGCCGAACTCGGCCCTGCGGAAGGTCGCGCGCGTGCGCCTGAGCAATGGCGCCGAAGTTACCGCCTACATTCCGGGCGAGGGGCACAAGCTCCAGGAGCACTCGGTTGTGCTCGTGCGCGGCGGCCGTGTCAAGGACCTCCCGGGCGTGCGCTATCACATCGTGCGCGGCACGTTGGACTCGGAAGGCGTGGAAAAGCGGTCGCAGAGCCGCAGCAAGTACGGCGCCAAGCGGCCAAAGAAGGGCGCGGCCCCGGCGAAGGGCAAGTAATTGAGTTTGGTCGCGGATCGTGGCCCGGGCGCAAGCCCGGCCCGCTGCGCGGCCCCTGGGTAACAGCTATGCCAAGACGAAATCAACCCCCGAAGCGCATCGTCGCAGCGGATATGCGATACAACAGCGAGTCGGTCACCCGCCTCGTCAACCGCCTGATGTACGGCGGTAAGAAGAGCGTTGCCATGCGCGTGGTCTATCAGGCCTTTGCCCAGGTGGAAGAGAAGATGAGCACGCCCGGTCTGCAGGTCTATGAGAAGGCCATGGCCAATCTTCGCCCCGCCGTCGAAGTCAAGCCTCGTCGCGTCGGCGGCGCCACGCTTCAGGTCCCGGTCGAAGTCAATCCGTTCCGCCAGGAAGGCTTGGCCATGCGCTGGCTCATCAACGCCGCGCGCGATCGCTCGGGCAAGAGCATGGCTGAGAAGCTTGCCGCCGAGGTGATGGATGCGGCCAACAACACGGGTTCCGCCATGAAGAAGCGCGAAGAGACCCATAAGATGGCCGAGGCTAACCGCGCCTTCGCCCACTTCCGCTGGTAGGCAGCGCCCCGTCACGTCATGGTCAAAGAATACCCGCTCGAGAGGGTCCGCAACATTGGCATCATTGCCCATATTGATGCGGGCAAGACAACCACGTCGGAGCGCCGCGAGTAGTTCCGGGGCTTCTATCTCATCTATTTGCCGATCGCCGATGTCTGCGTTTAAGATCCGAAGAAACCACCTCACCCGTTCTAGGGTAGCGGGGGCTCGTTGCTCTTTCACCAGCTTCCGATCTACCCACTCGCTAGCAACCGCCGCAAAGGTGTTGGAAGTGTTTGCAATGTCAGCTGCCTTTTCTGCCTTTCGGACCGCACCGGGATCGGTGCCTTTCGCGAGCAGCCGCTTCGCAGCATCGCGTCCTTCGCGCGCGTCACGAAGGCCGGTGATCGGATATTGTCCGAGTGCGAGGGTCTGCTGCTTGCCGCCGTACCGGTAGTTCAATCGCCACAGCCGGGAACCGTGCGGCTGGATAAGAAGATGAAGGCCACCACCATCGGACAGTTTGAGCGGCTTGGCGCCGGTCTTGGTACGCCTTATTAAAGTATCCGTGAGCATGGGATCCGTGCGGTTTGAGAACGCCGATACCAACATAGATACCAACAAATACTGCGGTTTCTGGCGAATGGCGACGAAATGCCACGAATAATTGTTAGCGATAAGTTAGCGGATTACAAGGACTTGTGTGCTTGACTACGAAGAGCGGCGAAGTCGTACGGACCGCCGATCGGTTCTGTGCGGCGGCACCGAGCGCGGGCTGACCGGCAGTCAGATCAAGACCTACATGGACGCGAATTTCGAGCGCGCCAAAGGCCACAGGCGCTGGTTCGACCGGCTGCTGATGAACGGCGAATGGCCGGTC
>JBDSIP010000228.1:0-9376 GCA_039917915.1 Thermoflexales bacterium | reverse complement strand
CCAGTTTGTATCGCCAAACCGGATTACCCGAAGGGTTTACCGGTTTAGCGCACAAACCGCAACGAATACGTGTCAAACCGGAAGCGGAAATTGGTGCCATCCCGCAGCTCGAGCACCGCCCCCCGCGCGCTGACGATGCGGAGCGTCCCGCGCGCGCCGGCCGGGCGATAAATCTTGAACTGCTCGCCGCCGGCGAAAGGCCGCCAAACGTCGCGCGAATCGTCCCGGCGGAATACTGCCAGGGCCGCCACATTCGTCCCGTTCTCATTGCGGCGCGTGCCGGCATAAACAATGGTTCGAATCGTGCCGACGCGGCGCTGCCAGGCGTTGTTGCCGATGAACTGGCTGGCCGGCAGGGGAGGCGTGGCCTCGGCCAGCAAATACCCCCAGCCCAGCGCGCGACCCGACGGCCGGGCAAAGGTGGTCTTGGGGACCGCGCTGGCCCGGAACGACGTGTCCCAGGCCTCCCACGAGATATCGGTAGGCGGACCGAGCGGTTGAGCAACAAGCGGATTGCTGGACAGGGCCGTATTCATCTGCTCCCAGCCTTCCTGCGGCGTGTTGTCGATGTGGATCGCCTCGCATTCGGCCTGATTGCCGCGCTCGTTACACGCCTGCCACTGGGTCATCACGCCGACGAAGCGCATATTCGCCCCGGTCCAGGTCTTGACCGAGAGAGCAACCGTCTTCCACTGCCGGGCGTTCGTGCCGCTGGTGAGATAGATTTCGGGCAGCGCGGTCGCGATGGGATTGCCACCCGAGACATACCAGATGTCGCCGATCGTCCAGCCCCCGCCTGTGATCGTGCTCAAAGGCGGCGCACCGCTGGTAGGACAGCCATCGCAGGAGCCGAAGTTAAGCAGCGGCCGGGTCGCCACGGACGCATAACCATCGACCCAGGCCCGGGTGGGGATTGGCCCATAGAAACCAGGCTCGGCGTCAATCGCGCCAACCACGTTGATCACACCGGAATATGGCGCCGCCGCAACCGAGGCCGCGACCCGATTCACCATCAGACCCCATGCGCGGCCGTGACTGCTTCCCGTCGCGCCCCGGTAATTGTTTGTTCCCAGCGCAACCGTAATCGGGATCCCGGCCGCGACGCAGTTCGCGTAGCCGGTCATAAAGTTTCGGGCCGCGATCTCGACCTGGCCCAGGGTTGCCAATTCGGCGGCAAAGTAATAGACGCCCGGGACCTGAACACCGCCGGCCAATGTGACGGTGTAAGGCTGTCCAAACGCGAGGACGATCGTCCCGGAGGTCGCGGCCTGACCCGCTGCGCAGCCCCACCCGTTCAGCCGCGAAGGGATCAACGAGTCGACGTAGCGTGACGTGGTCGGCCCGGTCGGAATCGCCCCGACGGCGCCAAACACCGGCAGGTAAAACGTCCGGGATGGCGCGAATGTTGCGCCCAGGGCATCCTGGGCCAGTCCGGCCCGCGAGCGATCCGCCTCGGAAGCCTGTGCCGATCCGCTCAAAATGAATAGTGCGATGGCAGTGAACGCCATCAGTCCGGGAAGCATTGCCAGTGCGCGTCTCATCACACAAACATCCGAAAGACATGGTTGCTGAGGAAGCGGCCCTTTTCGGTCAGGCGCGCGCCGTCCGCATCCATTGTCACCAGGCCCCGCGCCTGTCCGTCGGTCAGGGCCTCAGAAAAGAACGACAGCATCGGCGCGCCGAAGCGCGCCTCGAACCGGGCATGGGTCATGCCCTCTTGCAGCAGGCGCATGCCCAACATCATGGTCTCGCCGCGCGACATGCGCGCGTCGATGTCCTCGTGCGATTGCTCGACCACCCCAGCCCGGATGGCATGCTCGCTCTGGCTGGCTCGCTCGATGTAGTCGGCCGGCCGCCGGGCGTTCCACCAGCGCCGATCGATCGAGCTGGAGTGCGCGCCCGCGCCAAGCCCATAGTATGGCTCATTTCGCCAATAAATGAGGTTGTGAGCGCAGGCCCGGCCAGGCCGGCTCCAGTTGCTGATCTCGTAGTGCTCGTAGCCCGCCTCGCCCATCCGCGCCTCGGCATGGTCGTACATGTCCGCCGCCGCGTCGGGATCGGGCAGGGGCAGCGTCCCGCGCCGGGTCAAGTCCTGCAATGGCGTGCCGGCCTCGATGGTGAGGGCGTACAACGAAATATGATCAGGCGTAAGGGCCAGCGCCGCTTCAAGTGTGCGCCGCCACGTCTCGAGCCCCTGGTGGGGCAGGCCAAAGATGAGGTCGAGACTGACGTTGTCAAAGCCGGCCGCGCGGGCCAGATCGATAGCGGTTGTGACTTCGGCCCAGCCATGTTCACGGCCCAGGAGTGCCAGCTCGGCAGGATCGGCGCTCTGCGCGCCAAAGGAGAGGCGATTCGCGCCCACCGCCCTGAGGGCGCGCAGGCTCTCAAGCGTGACCGTGCCCGGATTGCATTCGATCGTTGTCTCAGCACCCGGCTGGATGGCAAAGACGTCATGGCAGGTCTGGATGAGGCGGCCAAGTTGGCCGGCGGACAACAGCGAGGGTGTGCCGCCACCGAAGAAGATCGTGTGAGCGGCGGGCCGGGCGGCACCCGCCCGGGCAACGACCTCACGGGCAAGCGCCTGGGTATACGGCTCGTACAAATCGTTCAGGCCGACATAGGTGTTGAAGTCGCAGTAACTGCACCGGTGCCGGCAGAACGGGATGTGCAGATAAAGTCCGGTCTGCATAGGACGGGCGACTATAGCGTATGGGTGTAAACCCGCGCTACGATGGGCCCCATGCCCAGCGGCCCGATCGGCACCCTGCGCGAGAGCCCTCTTCACGCCGCGTTGAAGGCTTACTTCGCCCAGCCCGATGACGAGCTCGAAGCAAAGGTCGAGGGCTACTGGATCGACATCCGCCGGCCCCGGCCGCCGAATGCCGACCAGCTCATCGAAATCCAGACTCGCAACTTCAGCGCGATGAAGGCCAAGGTCCGCGACCTGTCAGAACGCTTTCCGATTCGGATCGTGCATCCCATCCCGGCGGAGAAGTGGCTGGTCCGTCTCGATGCGGACAACCGGGTCGTATCGCGCCGCAAATCGCCGCGACGCGGCCATTACGGACTGATCTTCGCCGAGCTGGTCAGCTTTCCCGAGGTCTTCACCCGCGAAAACTTCACCCTCGAAGTCGTCCTCACCCGCGAGGAAGAGATTCGCAAGGAGCAAACGCCAGAGCGCAAACGGCGTTGGGCGAAATCGTATCGCTCGATCGAGCGGCGCTTGCTGGACATCGTGGACTGGCAGATTTTCGAGGAGCCTGCCGATTTACTGACGCTCCTCCCGCCCGGCCTGGCGCCGGCCTTCACCAACCGCGAACTGGCCGACGCCTGGGACAAGCCGATCTGGCTCGCCCAGCAGGCCACGTATTGCCTGTCTTCGATGGGCGTGCTTGCCAAGACGACAAAGCGGGGCAATGCCTTCGTCTTCGAGCAAAGCGCTTTGTAGCGACCTCACCGCACCACTTGTAGGCGAGTGAAACTGCTTTCAGGGCAAAAAGGGATCTATCCGCAGATTTCGCAGATTTCCGCCGATTCTCGATTTGCTGCTGCGGTCGAAAACACAACGCAATCGGCGAGAATCTGCGTAATCTGCGGACAAAACCTTTCAGCATCCCAACAGTGCTCCAATCGCCGTACAATCCCACCACCATGTCACCGCACCCTCTTGCCGGCGAGCCCGCGCCGCGCGAAATGCTTATCAATGTGCCCGAATTGATCAGCGCCTATTACACCCGCCAGCCTGACGCCGCCGTCGCGGATCAACGCGTCGCATTTGGCACCTCGGGCCACCGCGGCACGTCGAACAAGAACGCCTTCAACGAACCGCACATCCTGGCCATCGCCCAGGCATTGTGCGAGCATCGCGCCGCGGCCGGGATCACCGGACCGCTGTATCTGGGCAAGGATACCCATGCCCTGTCCGAGCCGGCCCATCGCACAACGCTGGAAGTTCTTGCGGCGCACGGGATCGACACGGTTATCCAGGCCGGCGGCGGCTACACCCCCACCCCGGTCATCTCGCACGCAATTCTTGCCCATAACCGCGGGCGAACGGCCGGACTGGCCGACGGGATCGTCATCACCCCCTCGCATAACCCGCCTGAGGACGGCGGCTTCAAATACAACCCGCCCAACGGCGGGCCGGCCGACACTGATATCACTGGCAAGATCCAGAAGCGGGCGAATGCAATCCTCGCTAACAGCCTGCGTGAGATCAAACGCATCCCGTGGGAGCGCGCCGTGGCCGCGCCCACAACCCACACCCGCGATTACGCCCGGGCCTACGTCGACGATCTGGCCAAGGTGGTGGACCTGCCTCGGATCGCCGCTGCCGGCCTTACGCTGGGTGTCGACCCAATGGGTGGGGCGGGCCTAGCCTACTGGGACGTCATCGCCGACAGCTATAAACTCAAGATCGAGGTGGTGAACCGCTACGTCGATCCAACCTTTGGCTTCATGTCGGTCGACCACGACGGCAAGATCCGGATGGATTGTTCGTCGCCCTATGCCATGGCCGGGCTGATCGGAATGAAGGACAAGTTCGACATCGCCTTTGGAAACGACCCCGACTATGACCGGCACGGCATCGTGACTCGCAGCGCCGGACTGATGAATCCGAATCATTACCTGGCCGTGGCGATTCAGTATCTGTTCGGGCATCGCCCCGGTTGGGGGGCGGGCGTGGCGATCGGCAAGACCCTGGTCTCGAGCTCGATGATTGACCGGGTCGCAGCTCGGCTCGGCCGCCGCCTGCGCGAAGTGCCGGTCGGGTTCAAGTATTTTGTCGATGGCCTGCTCGACGGCACGCTTGGTTTTGGCGGCGAGGAAAGCGCCGGCGCTTCTTTCCTGCGGCAGGACGGCACGGTCTGGTCGACCGACAAAGACGGCTTCATCCTGGACCTGCTCGCCGCCGAGATTCTGGCCGTCACCGGGCGCGACCCGGGCGAGCACTACGCCGACCTGGAGACGGCGTTTGGGGCCGCCTTCTACACCCGCCGCGACGCGCCGGCCAGCCCTGCCCAGAAGAAGGTCCTGGCGCACCTCTCGCCCGACCTTGTGCGGGCCGAATCGATGGCGGGCGAGAAGATCACGGCCAAGCTCACCCACGCGCCTGGCAACGGCGCCGCGATCGGCGGGCTCAAGGTCGTCACCCTTAACGGATGGTTCGCGGCCCGGCCCTCCGGGACCGAGAACGTCTATAAGATCTACGCCGAGAGCTTCACCAGCGCCAATCATCTCGAGCGCGTGTTTGAGGAGGCCCAGGCGATCGTGGGGGCCGCGTTTGCGGCAGCGGGGGCCCAATAATGGATATCACGTCGGGGACGGGGCCATCAACGGGCTCGGGCTCCTCGGCTGGGCAACCCATCATCCTTACCGCCTCGGGCGGGGCGCGGGCGAAGGTCTGGCCGCAGGGCGCGCAAGTCGTGTCGTGGACGCCGGCCGATGGCGAGGAGCGCCTGTTTCTCAGCCAACATCCCAGCGGCGGGCCAGGCGGCCTGCGCGGGGGCGTGCCGGTGATCTTTCCGCAGTTTGGCGGGTTCGGCCCGCTGCCCTTTCATGGGTTCGCCCGCGGCCTTGTCTGGGATCTCGTCGCAGCGGCCAGCCACCCCGACGATGGCCATCCGCATGGCCTGGGCGACGGCGAGGCCATGGCCGAGTTCGTCCTACGCGACAGCGAGGCAACGCTGGCCGTGTGGCCGCACGCATTTCGGGCTACGTTGACCGTGCATGCGGGCGGTCCGCGCCTGCGGGTGGCGCTCGGGGTGACGAACACCGGCGCCCAACCATTTAGCTTCACCGCTGCCCTGCATACCTACATCCGGGTGGCCGACCTCGCCCAGACCACGCTGAAGGGCCTGGCCGGCCTGAGCTACCTCGACCACCAGAACGGCGACGTCGTGCGAATACAGTCAGAGCCGAATATTGGATTTTCCGGCCCGGTCGATCGGATCTATTACGATGTTCCGGGCGCCATCGTTGCGCACGAAGCTGACCGCCTGCTCCGGATCGAGGCGGGTGGCTTCCCAGACGCGGTTGTGTGGACGCCCTGGACGGAGGCAGTCAAGAACCTCGAGCCCGATGGCTATCGCCAATTTGTGTGCGTCGAAGCGGCGGCCGTCCAGACGCCGATCGTCCTCGCGCCCGGCCGGCGGTGGGCCGGCGAGCAAAGGCTCATCGCTTAACGCCTGCCACAGTCTGGTTTTTGTATCGGGAACGACATCCCCGGCTTCACCGGGGATGTCGTTCCCGAGATTACCGGGTGGAGACCCGCGCAGGATTCCACACCACAACGTCGATCCGGCGGACAAAATGAGCCAGCGGTTGCGCGTCTGGGAGGGTGATGCCGACGGGAGTCGTCATCGTGTTCGTCTCGATCACCGCCTCGGCCACCTGAAGCGGCCAGGCCGGATGCTCGATCTCGGCCCGCTGCAAGGGCGCATTGGGGATGTAAGTCCGAGCGTTAGTTGGGAGGCCCTGAGTGTAGAGACAGTAGCGGGCGGTCAGAAACCACTCCAGCGAGCCGGACTGGGCATTGAAGACCGGGCCTGTTGGCGCATAACGCAGGCGCAGCTCAGCCGGACCGGCGCCCGGATGTTTGCGCTGACTGGTGTAGGCGATCGCCCCGGCCGTCTCTGACAGCCCCATCGCCGCATGGTAATAGGGCAGCCGAAACCAGGCCCGGGCGATCGAGACCGCCAGGCGGTTGCCGGCATCCAACGAGAAAAACCATACCCCCGGCTTGCCATCTCGCACAACGTACGTTCTCACATTCAGCTCGGGAAAGGCGGACAGTCCCGGGATCGCGGGGACAAGGCGCGACGCGACATCGCTCATCCGGAACGGGACCACCGCGATCCAGGCGCTGCCGTCAAAGGTATCGACCTCGAGCCCAGGCGGGATGAGCGGCCGCAAAACGGCGGCCGGCACCGGCCAGTGCAGGAACAAAAGGTCGTGCCAGGATTGGCGCATGACCCAGGGGGTGGCGGGTTTGGGATAGGGGCGGTGCGCGGCCAGCATGCCTTTTGATGGTTTATTTCGGGAGTGGTATCCCCCTGCAAAGCCGGGGATACCGCTCCCGAAGCCTTTAGTTGTAAGCCGCCCGCATTGACAGGGCCGCTTCAACCACCCCGCCGCCGATGGCGAGAGCCTTGTCTGAGATCGAATAACAGTGACTGACGGCAGCCCGCGGATCGATGTCGGCGATCTTGAGCCCGCCAGGCACCTCGACGCGGTCATGAATCATCCCGCGCAGCACCCCGTCGATGGTCGCGCGCACGCCGGCGTGGCGGACCGGCCTGCGCTCACCCGAGCGCGCCCCGTCCCGCGCCGCCGAGGTGATCTCGATCTCGGCAATCAGGTCGCCGGCCTTAACCCGGTCGCCGATCGCGCGCCGGCTGACGACGATGCCGGCTTCAGGCGCGCGCACGACCCGCCGGGCGCTCTCGCCGCCAATTTCGCCGGGCACGCCGGTATTGGGCTGGGCGCTGCCCTGGCGCAAGACCCGGCCGAGGTCATGCCCGCGCTGGGTCTCGACCACGGCATGGCAATCCACCCCAACCGTGAAACCCGGGCCGCAAGCGATGACGACCGGCGCATCGGTCATGCGCGTGCCGGAGTTGGTCTTGGCCAGAATCACATCCACGACCACGTCCGGCCCAATTGCCGAAATGGCGCGGCCCTCTGGATCAACCATGACCGGGATGCCGTTGTTGCCCCACACATAGACGGCTTCGTCGGCGAAGTAGATTCTGTCCGCCTGGGCGCCTTCGACGGTGATCCGGCCGTCATACACGGCCGAGGCAAACGCGACGCTGCGCCGGATGACGAGCGGCCGCTCGAGATCGAGGCACAGCACGCGGAAACCACAGCGCCACAGGCGATAGGCCACGCCAGTGCCGAGGTCGCCCGCTCCTCGGACAATGGCGACGGGAATTGCTCGTTTGGGCACGCTGGCATTATGCCCGACGCTTTGGGCGCTCACGTCGCCGCGACGACGAAGACATCCTGAGCGAACGCGCGCTCGAGGACTTGTTCCACTCGAAGGCTGCCATCGGCCCCGATCGCGACCGTGAGGGTGCCGTCCTCGGCGTTGCGGGCGACGACGCGCACGCGCACGCCGGGACGTAGGCCGAGCCGGGCCGCCCGACGCAGGATCTCGGGGTCGGCATCCCGCACGCGCTCCACGCGGGCGTCGTCGCCCACGGGCGTATCCGATAGAGCCCGGCGCGAGACAGCAGCGACGGTGCCATCCTTGGCGGGAATGGGGTCGCCATGCGGATCGCGGGTCGGGTTGCCCAGCATCCGGACCATGGCCTCCTCGAAATCCTCGCTGATCGCGTGTTCGAGCTTCTCGGCTTCGTCATGGACCTTGTCCCACGGATAGCCCATGGCGCTCGTGAGATACAGCTCGATCAACCGGTGATGGCGAATCACTTCGAGCGCGATCTTGCGCCCATTCATCGTCAGCGAGGCGCCTTGATAGGGCTCCCAGGCGATGAGCTTCATCTCATCGAGCTTTTTGAGCATACCGGTCACCGAAGCGGCCGCAACGCCGAGGCGTTCAGCCAGGGCATTGGTCGTGGCCCGTTGGCCGTCCTCGCGCAACGCGTAGATGGCCTTCAGGTAGTTCTGCACCGACTCGGAGAGCATGGGGTTGTATTATCGCGAATCCCGTTTCCGCGATAATGCCAACTCTCATGCCGATCCTCATCGTCGTCGTCTGCGCCCTGGCTGGCTATCTCGTCGGCTCCATCCCGTTTGGGTATCTCATCGTCCGCGCGGTCAAAGGCGTCGATCTGCGCTCGGTCGGAAGCGGGCGCACCGGCGGGACCAATGCCTATCGCGCGGCCGGCCTGCCAGTGGGCATCGCCACTGCGGTCCTGGACACGATCAAGGGCGTCGTATGCGTGCTGATCATTCGCGCCCTGGGGCTGGGCGAGGCGACCCAGGGCTGGGCTGAGGCGCTGGCCGGGATCGGAGTCGTGCTCGGCCACAACGCATCGATCTTCCTGAACTTCGCCGGCGGCGCGGGTGGCGCGACGGCGGTGGGCACATCGCTGGTCTATCTGCCTGTGGCAGGCCTGGCCGCGCTGGTAGTCGGCGTGTTCTTCCTCGTCATCGTCGGCTACCCCTTCATGGCCTCGATCCTGGCCGCCCTGACCGCGGCCGTCGGCCTGACCCTTGCGGCGGTCTCGGGCGTGGTGCCAGTGTCCCATGCGACGTTCGGCTGGGGCATCCTCGCCATCATCTGCTACGCTCTCAGACCCAACATCGTGCGCTTCGCCAAAGGCCAGGAGAAGCGGGTAGGCCTCCTGGCGCGGAAACGTGATTAAGGTGGGTAAGGTTGATAAGGTTGATAAGGTTGGTAAGGTTG
>JBDSIP010000227.1:0-3019 GCA_039917915.1 Thermoflexales bacterium | reverse complement strand
GGGCCGCTTCGACGAGCAGCCAGCGGGCATGGCCGTTGCCCGTCTTGGTGATGCGCCCCTGGCGGCGTTTGTCACAACTGGTGTTTTCCGTCGGCACCAGTCCGAGATAGGCCATGAGCTGCCGGGGGTGCTCAAAGCGCCAGGCCTGCCCGAGTTCGCTCACTAACACCATGGCTCCGACGAGGGCCAAGCCGCGCATTCCCATGAGCGCGGCGACCACCGAGGAGGCGGAAGGGACTAGGGAGGCTGGCCGGGTGGGCGAGCCCGGTTGCATCGGCCACTCGAGGAGCAGGGTCTGCATTTGTTCTTCGAGCCGGGCGATGCGTTCGCCGGCGCCGGCGATGCTCGTGAGCGCATCTTCGAGGACCACGCGCTGCGCGGGATGGGGTAAAACCAACTCGCGCAGGTAACGCCGGTGGGCTTCGGTCCACGCGCTCTTGCCGGTGTAGCGGTAGCCGTTGCGCAGCAGGAAAGCCTTGAGCTGGGCTCTGGCCCGCCGCAGATCCTGCACCGCCGAGGTGGCGGAGGGGAATAGGGAGGTTGGTAGATGGGCGAGCCGTCGGTGCGGGCGCGGCAGAGGTCGCGCATCGCTTCGTCGCTGGCGTCGGGCACATGGACCGCCGTCAGCTCGCCGGCCCGGTGCAGCCGGGCCAGGTTGCTGCCGCCCTCCGGCGGCTCCCTTCGGGCAAAGGCTCCGCCCTTTGGCTGTCTCGCTCCGCTCGGCTGCGGGCGTCGCGCCGGTCGGTCTTGATCCGGTCGCCACGGCGGCTCGGAATCAAGGACGGCGCGACCACGGCGCAAGGGATCTTTAGTTGTGCGCAGCGGCGGGCGAGGACGAACCCGGTCGGCCCCGCTTCGTAACAAACGCGCAGGGCGCTGCCGGGATGGGCCTTCTTCAATTTCGCCAGGATCTTCTCCAGGGCGTGCAGATCATTAGGGATGCTGCCCCAGGTGCGGGCCTCACCGCCGTCTCCTGCGGCCAGCGCGATGGCGATGTTTTTGGCGTGGACGTCGAGTCCGAGGAATAGTAGTTCTGGCTTCATGGTGTGCTTGTTAGGTGTTGGCTGTTTCATTGGTGACGCCGCTCCGGCGGTGCTCCCGCACTGGCCGATAGGCACGGTTGATCCCGTGCAACCCGCGCCTTCGCCACTCCTTCAAGCACACCGCTTTCCCTTTCAGAAAACGCTGCGCCCCAACAGAGGGCAGCCATAAAGTCTAGCACCCCACTAATCTGGGGCGGAGTTCTGCCAGGTAAGAAACAGTTGCTTCCGCGCGGCGCGTCGCTTGCAATCGCGCTGCACGTCCCGCCGGCAGCCAAGTCCGCAGCGCCAATGGTGGTTGACCGTGCCGCCTCACGCGGTGCGGTGACCCCGCTCGTTAGCATGGATCCGGGCCTCCTTGGGTTCTGCCATTGGTGAGACCGCGCCGGTAAGTTGTTTTCACCGGCGCGGCCATCCCGCTTGGAAGACTTCCCTTTCTTCACCCAGCCTGGGCCGGCGCGGGCGTGCACCTCACTAATAACCAAGAAAGACCTAAGTCCATGCCTGCGGCCAAGCAACCCAAATCCAAAGCTCCCTGCGCCAGGAAGACCCGCTCCCCGCGCGGCTTGCGCGTCATCCATCCCGATGCCGCCGGCATCGACATCGGTGCCACCAGCCACTACGTCGCCGTCCCGCCGGATCGCGCCGCAGAGCCAGTGCGTTGCTTGGGCACGCACACGGCCGATTTGCACGCCCTCGTCGCCTGGCTCAAGGAATGCCAGGTCACTTCGGTCGCGCTCGAAAGCACCGGTTCCTATTGGATCGCACTCTACCAGGTGCTCGAGCGCGCTGGTTTCCAGGTGCTGCTGTGCAACGCCCGCCACGTCAAGAACCTGCCCGGCCGCAAGACCGATGTGGCCGATGCGCAATGGCTCCAGGAACTGCATACGCATGGCTTGCTCAGCGGTTCCTTTCGGCCCGCCGATGCGGTCGGCGTGCTGCGCGCCTATCTCCGGCATCGCGACAACCTCACTAAAGCGGCCGGTGCGCACATCCAGCACAGGCAAAAGGCGCTGATCGAAATGAACCTCAAACTGCATCATGTGCTCAGCGATCTGACGGGCGTGTCCGGTATGGCGATCATCCGGGCCATCCTCGCCGGGGAACGCGATCCGCTCAAACTGGCGGCGCTCAAACACGAGCGGGTCAAAACGAGCGACGCGGAGATCGCCCGCGCGCTGGAGGGCGAATACCGCGAAGAGCATCTCTTCGCGTGGCGCCAGGCCGTGGAACTCTATGATTTTTTCCTGGCCCGCATCACCGCATGCGACACGCGGATCGAGGCCGAGTTGCGCGGTTGGGAAACTAAAGCCGACGTGGTCGCCGCACCGCTGCCCGGCCCCGCCCAGCGCCGGACGGCCTTTGCCCAAGGCCCGCATGAACTGCGCAGCCAGCTCTACGCGGTGGCCGGCGTGGATCTCACGACGTTGCCGGGGATGGAAGTGTTCAGTGTCCAGGCTTTGTTGAGTGAAATCGGCACGGACATGACGCGCTGGAAAACCGAGAAGCACTTTTGCAGTTGGCTGCGGCTCTGCCCGGATAACCGGATTACCGGCGGGAAACGCCAGCGAGGAAAACCCCACAAGGGCCACAACCGCGCCGCGCAAATCCTGCGCGTCTGCGCCCAGGCCGCTATCCAGAGCAAAAGCGCCCTGGGCGCCTTTGGCCGCCGGTTGCGCGCGCGGATGGATGCGCCCCGCGCCATCAAAGCCCTCGCCCACAAACTGGCTCGACTCCTCTATCGCATGCTCCACGATGGCACCGCCTACCAGGACACGGGTGAACACTACTATGAAGAGCGCTACCGCACCCACCTCATCTCCCGGCTCACAAAACAAGCCGCCCATTTCGGCTTCCACCTCACCCCGGCAACAGAGTAAATCATGGTCTGTTTCTTAGAAGTCTCCAGGTTCTGAAGGGGTGGGCGTGGCGTTGGGTTATTTTGCGCCCTTATCCATGTGGATTGACGCGGATAGCGC
>JBDSIP010000226.1:0-6798 GCA_039917915.1 Thermoflexales bacterium | reverse complement strand
TCGATCTACACCGAGCCCCTCCGGCGCGGCATCGTCGACGCTCAGGGCGCCGAGCCGCTGTTCGTGCCGGCGCTGGGCGGGAGCCTGCCCGACTACGTCTTCACCAAGATCCTGGGCATCCCCGCGTTCACCATCCCCTACGCCAACGCCGACGAGGCCAACCACGCGCCCAACGAGAATCTTGAGCTGTGGCGCTTCATCGCCGGGATCAAGACCGGCGCGGCGATGCTGACTCGGCTGGGAAACCTCTCCTAAACCGCATTCGGATGGGATGATCCCCGGTGGCGCCGGGGATCATCCCATCCGAATGCACTTACGCAAACAACGGCTCAAACTGACCCGCAGTGGCGATCAACGCCTCCTGCTCCGCCGGGCTGAGCGGGGTGAAATTCTCGCAGGCATTCAGCGCCAGGGGCAGCACCTGCGTGTCGCCAACGGTGCAGATGCCGGTCACGCCCGGCTGGGACAGGGTGAAGTTCACCGCGACCTGGACGTGGGCGGGGTCGGTGAAGGGCTCATACCAGGTCGCGGCGCTCCTCGCCCGGGTCCCCCACGGCGCGCGGGTGATCGACTTGATCGCCATCACCCCGACGTCCCGGTCGCGGCAGGCCTTCAGCAGGGCCTCGCCATTCTCGCGATAGACCGGGTTGGCCCATTGCACGAAATTCACCGGAAACAGGACAGAGTCGAAGTCAAAGCGGTTGAGCGCCTCGCGAAAGACGGCCGGGCTCTCGACGCCATGGCCGGTGATGCCGATGTAGCGGGTCAGCCCCTGCTCGCGCGCTTCGCGAACCGCGTCCAGCGCGCCGCCGGGCCGGGTGGCCTCGTCCAACTGGGCCATGGTCGTCACGGCATGGAGCTGGAAGAGGTCAAACGCCTTGACCTGCAGCCGCTCAAGCGAGCGGCGCAGCTCCGCGGCCGCGCCGTCGCGACTGCGTTCCTGCGTTTTGCAACCGAGGAAAAAGCGCTCGCGCAATTTGGGCATCCATGGCCCGAGGCGCTCCTCGGCTTTGCCATAGGATGGCGCGACGTCGATGTGGTTGAGCCCGTGCTCGCCAATCAGCCTGACGCTCGCGTCAGCGATGGCCTGATCGACCGTCCCAAGGGCGGCCGCGCCAAAAATTGCGACCGTGCTCATGTGCCCGCTGCGGCCAAAACGTCTGGTAATCATGAAGATTCTCCTGGGGTCATCATAGCCCCGAATCTCAGAGATGGGTGCGGGAAATTGCCCCGGCTCTGCCGGGGCAATCCGCTCCCGCAATAACCCGCTACTGGTCGCCCAGGTAGTCGCGAAGCTTGCGGCTGTGGTGCGGGTGGCGCAATTTGCGCAGGGCCTTGGCCTCGATCTGGCGCACCCGCTCGCGGGTGACGTGCAGGGCCTGCCCGACTTCCTCGAGGGTGTGGGTCTTGCCGTCCTTGAATCCAAAGCGCATTTCCAAGACGCCCCGCTCGCGTTCGCCCAGGTTGCCCAGTTCCTTGCGAACCTGCTCCTTGAGCATTTCGAGCGACGCGCTGTCCGACGGCGACATCTCGCTCTCGTCCTTGATGAAGTCAGCCAGCATGCTGCTCTCTTCGCTGCCGACCGGAGTGTCCAACGACATCGGTTCAACAGCCGCGCCCAGGATCTGCTGGACGCGCTTGACGGCCTGCTCGCGCTTGCGAATCAGCATCGGGTCGAGCGGCTTGCCGGTCTTCTCGGCCTCGAGAATCTGCATCTGCTCGCGCTCGGTGAAGACGTTCATCTCCATCGCCAGATCCTCGGAGGTCGGCTCCTGGCCCAGCTCCTGGGTCATGCGGCGCTGCAGGCGCAGGATCTTGTTGATGGTCTCGACCAGATGGACCGGGATGCGGATGGTGCGGGCCTGATCAGCAATGGCCCGGCTGATGGCCTGGCGGATCCACCAGGTGGCGTAGGTGCTGAACTTGAAGCCGAGCCACGCGTTGAATTTGTCCGTTGCGCGCAGGAGGCCCATATTGCCCTCCTGGATCAGGTCGGAGAACGATATGCCGCGCCCGATGTATTTCTTGGCGATGCTGACGACCAGGCGCAGATTCGAATTGACCAGCAGCTTATGGGCCCGATCGCTCAAGGATTGCAGCCCGATCAGATGCTCCTCCGCGTCCTCGGGCGAAGGGAGCCAGGCCATGGCCTCATCCCACTCCAGAGAGCCGAGCGCGTCATCAGGCACCTGCTCAAGCTGCTCGACTACCAGCGCGGGCAGGATCATCGCCGAGAGCATCACGTCGAACATCGGCCGGCTGATCTGGGTTACGGTCGGATCGGTCACCCAGCCGATTCCGCGCAAATAGGCGCGCATGTACGAAGGCGTGTTATCGCCAAATCGGGCCGGGGTCAATCGCGCATCGGCAATCAACGCCGCGAAATCAGGCGGAGAGAACGGTTCCTTTGGCGTGGCGGCAGCCGTGCGCCGGCGCGCTTCGACACCCATCTCGCGCCAGGCCTTGATCAGCCGATTGAACGCGGACTCGAGCACGGCCTCGGCGCCCAGCTCCTTGCGCACGAGCTCCACCAGAGAGGTCGCCCGAATGACGGCGCTGATGCGCAGCTCCTGGTCGGCCGTCAGCAGCGGCGTCTCGCCGATCTCACGCAGATACATCCGGACCGGATCGGAACCCTCGCCGCCGCCGCTCCCGTCGCCCTCGCCGCCGCGGCGCTTTTCCAAATCGCTGAGATCATCTTGCGCGTCATCATCGGCTTCGGCCAGGGCATACGCCGCCGCGAGATCGTCCTCGTCGGAGGTGAATAGATCCGGGTTCGAGTCCTGACCGCCGTCTTCGGACAGGTCGTCATCGCCAACATCCTCAAGCCCGTCCGCATTGCCCTCCATGAGCACCTGCACGGGGTCAAGATCATCCAAATCCCGCCCGGGCGCGGGGCGCGCGCCAACGCGACCCGCTCGGGTCGTCTTGGCTTTGGGGCTCTTGCGCTGAGGTGTTTTCACGAGATTCGAGACGAGCGATTCAACGGGTGGGGCAAAGCAATGGCCATCCCGCAAAACACAGATCGAAGGATATTGTAGCGACGAATTGAAATAGCGCGTTCAAACGGAGGCAGGCGTGAGAGCAGCGAATTCGTCACACATAACCACATGGCGCTCAAGACGCGCGGTCATGCTTCGAGATGGGCCAACACCGTGCGCGCGATCGCAAGCGCCGCATCGGGGCGGGCCAGCCGGGCCGACGCTTCACCCGCGCGCGCAAGCGCATGAGAATCAGCCAGCCACTCAGCCGCCTGGGCGAGCACGCCATCGTGCGTAGGGCGGAATACCGCCGCGCCGTGATCGAGCATGTATTCGCGATTACCATCTTCCTGCCCAGGCACAGCGTCATAGATGATGATCGGCAACCCGGCCGCCAGCGCTTCGCACAACGATCCCGTGCCAGCCTTTGTGATGACGATATCGCTCGCGCCCATCAACTCCGCCACGTTGTCGACAAAACCCAGCACCCGGGTGGGCAGGGTCGCATCAAGGGCGTCCAGGCCCGCATAGAGCGCGGCATTCCGCCCGCAGATCACGATCAATTGCGCGCGCAGCGACGAGCGCATCAGGGCGGCCGCGGTCGCGTAGAGCTCGCCCATCCCCTCGCCGCCGCCCATGAGCAGAAGCACCGGTGTGTCGGCCGCCAAACCAAGCGCGCCGCGCGCCTCCGGCCCCGCCTGCAGGCGGCTGACAAAATCCGGCAGGATCGGATAGCCCGCCACCGACAGCCGATCCGGCGCCAGCCCGTGCCGCATGGCCTGGTTTCGCACTTCTTCGTTGGGCACGATGATCAGGTCCGCCACCGGCGTGAAATGAAAAGCGTGCGCATCGCGCAGGTCGGTCACCACGTGCATGTAGCGCGCCTTGCTTCCGGTCGCCAGCAGGGCCCGCGGGATGAACGGGTTGAAGTGCGGCTGGCACGAGACATACACGTCCGCCCGCGTGTCGCGCTCGAAGGCGATCACCCGCCGGCCATCGATGGCCATGGCCCATTTGCCGATGAAGCGCCGCCGCCGATCGCCATCCAGGGCGTGATAGCTCAATCGGTGCAGCCACGGCGCGTGGCGCATCGTGTCGGCATAAGTCGCCTCGCTTCGGTTGAAGGGGAACGGCAGATAGGCGATGCTGTTGGAGCGCGACACGCGATGCGCGCCGCCGGCGAGTGACAGAATCGCCTGCTCAATGGCCTCCGCGGCGGTGCGATGACCGCCGCCTGTGTCGGAATATAGAAGCGCAATATGGGCCATTTTGAGGTGATTCTAGCCGCCCCGGCCCGGGAGTATCATAACGACAATTCCTTCCATACGGAGATCACTACATGCGAAACAAGATCACCATCATCGGCGCCGGATTTGTCGGCGCCACCACCGCTCACTGGCTTGTCGAACGCGAATTGGGCGATATCGTCCTCCTCGACATCCCAGCCACCGAGAACATGCCCAAGGGCAAGGCCCTCGACCTGGCCGAAGCCGGCCCGGTGCTTGGCTATGACACCAAAGTGACCGGCACGACTGACTACGCCGATATCAAGGACAGCGACATCGTCGTTGTCACCGCCGGCGTGGCCCGCAAGCCCGGCATGACCCGCGAAGATCTGGTCGGCATCAACCAGAAGATCATCACCGACGTGGCCAATAACATCGCCGCGGCGGCGCCAAACACCATCGTTATCGTCGTCACCAATCCGCTCGATACGATGGCCTTCCTGGCCTACAAAGTCCTCAGCCAGCACGGCTTCCCGAAGAACCGGGTAATGGGCCAGGCCGGCGTGCTCGACAGCGCCCGGATGCGGACCTTCATGGCGATGGAAATGGGCGTCAGCGTTGAGAACACCCATGCCTTTGTGCTGGGCGGCCATGGCGACGAGATGGTCCCGCTCACCCGCTTCAGCACGATCGCCGGTGTGCCGATGGGCGAAATGATGCCCAGGGAGCGCGTCGATGCCATCGTCCAGCGCACCCGCGCGGGCGGCGCCGAGATCGTCAACCTGCTCAAGACCGGCAGCGCTTACTATGCCCCCGGCGCGGCCGTAGCCGAGATGGTCGAGGCCATCCTGAAGGACAAGAAGCTCATCCGCCCCTGCGCGGCGTATCTCGACGGAGAGTATGGCCTGAACGACATGTACTTCGGCGTCCCGGTCGTGCTGGGCCGCAACGGCATCGAGAAGATCATCGAGGTCAAGCTTAACGATGACGAAGCCGCGATGATGAAGAAGAGCGCCGATCTCGTGCGTGGCACCATGGCCGCCCTCACGTTCTAGAAGTCATCCAGAATTGATTGGCGAGATCGCAGTCCCCGCGCGAAGCGCGGGGATTGCGATCTCGCCAGACATTTCCCGGAAGGCTTCCAAGCCGCATCCCGGGCGCGCCCGGGATGCGGCATCGCATTTACACCGTGCGCACCTTGCGGGCCAGCCTGCTCGATGAACCGCCTCAGCGGGTGATGGCGATTGCCGAAGCCTGGGATATTCCGCTCGAAGCGGCTTCGCCCGCCGAAATGGCTGAGGCGCTTTCGACCGCGATGCGCGACTCGGACATCGACGGCGCCCCGGCTGCCCTGCGCGTTCGGGATGGCCTGCCCGCCGACGCCCAGGCCGCGCTCAACCAGCTCCTTGCGTCCAACGGCCGACTGCCCTCCGCTTCCTTTGAGCGCCGCTTTGGCGAGATCCGCCCGATGGGTCCGGGCCGGCTCGAGCGCGAGCGTCCGTGGCGGGCCCCCGCCAATATCGCCGAAATGCTGTGGTACCGCGGCTTCATCTTCCGCGCCTTCGATCGCGCTGCCCGCGACCCGGCCGAGTGGTTCTTCGTCCCGGCAGAATTGCGCGACGCGCTGAGCGCCAGGACTGCGCCGACTGCAACCCCTGGCCGTGAGCCTGTCGAAGGGGTCGGAGGGCCCGGCTCAAGGTTCCCGAGCACGGGCGAGATCGATTCGCCCCTGCTCGACGACATCACCACCCTCCTCATTCACATTCAAACCGAGGACGCCCGCGTGCGCCGGGATGGCGAATGGGCGCGCGAGACACGCCAGGCGGCGGGCCGCTGGCTGCGCGATTCCGACGGTGTGGCGGATGGCCGGCCAGACGGGCGCTTCGCCTTTCTGACCGGGCTGGTCGCGGCGATGGGCTGGGCGCGCGCGCAGGACGGCCGCCTGCGCCTCAACCCGCAGCCGGTGGCAAGCTGGCTGCAGCTCGCGCCCGGCCGCCAGCGTGACGCGTTGTTTTCGGCCTGGCGCGACAACCCCGACTGGAATGATCTGTGGCGGGTGGAGGGGCTGGCGTTTGAGATGACCCACGCCTGGTCGAATGCGCCCGTTCGGGAGCGCCAGGAAGCGCTGGGCGCGCTCGCGGCGGCGGCCGGGCGCGCAACCCCGGGCGGATGGCAAGCGCTTTTGCGCGACCTGCGGACGTCGCCGCCGCGCTGGCAGGCCATGGCGGCCGCCAGCGCGCTCATTGCGGTCGTCAAGCGCGACGCGCCGGAGTTTATGCGCCCGTCCGGGCGCTACGACACCTGGCACATCCGGGATACGCGGTCCGGCGATTTTCTGAACGGGTTTGAGCATTGGGACCGGATCGAAGGCGCGTATCTGATGGCCCTGCTCAGCGGTCCGCTGGTCTGGCTCGAGGCCGATCGGCTGAGCGAGCCTGGCATCGCCGCGCCGGAGCCCAGCCTGCGCCTGGGAAGCGGCGCCGAAGTAATCGCGCTGCCCGGCGCGCGTTTTGCCCGTTTTCAGTTGGCCCGCATCGCCCATCCCCGCGGCCCGCGCGAGGATGGGGGCTGGGATTTCGCCCTCACTCCGC
>JBDSIP010000225.1:0-7143 GCA_039917915.1 Thermoflexales bacterium | reverse complement strand
GGCCATGTTGATTTCGTGGGTCTGGGCCGGATGGTCCTGAGTTACCCGGAAATCCTCGCGGACGTGTTGCGCGGACGGGAGCCGCAACGCAAAAAGTACTGCAGAACGTTCAGTGATTGCACGACCGGACCGCGCAATGGACTCGTGTCCGGATGCTATCCACTGGACGATTTCTACAAGAACCACCCGCACAAAGCGCTGCTCGACGAAGCCAAAAAGCGCTAGGCCCGTCCGCCGGCCGCGGAGCCCCGTGGGCGTCCGGCGAAAATCTGTTATCACGGGACGAATCAGCCAAAAGGAAGGAAGGATCGTCATGAAAACTCTCGTCTCCCGCAGAAAGTTTCTAAAGGTGGCCGGCTTCGGCGCGGGCGCAGCAGCGCTCGCAGCCTGCGGCGGCGCTGCCGCCCCCGCCGCCACTGCCGCGCCGGCCAAGCCGGCCGCGACGACGGCACCCGCCGTAGTGAACACCGCCGTTAATATGCGCATCGCGTGGTGGGGCTCGCAGGACCGCCACGACCGCACCATCAAAGTCATCGAGCTGTATCAGAAGAAGAATCCGAATGTCAAGATCGCCTATGAGTTCGCGAGCTTCAACGATCACTTGACCAAGATGACGACCCAGGCGGCCGGCAACTCCCTGCCCGACATCATGCAGCAGGACTACGCCTGGATCTCCGAGTGGGCGGGCCGCGGCCTCATCGTGCCGCTCGAGGAGTATGCCGCCAGCGGCGCGCTCGACCTCAAGGACTGCGCCGACGACTTCACCAAGGGCGGCAAGGTCAACGGTAAGCTCGTCGCCCTCAACCTCGGCTCCAACTCGCAAACCTTCCTGGTCGACATTGACCTGTTCAAGAAGGCCGGTCTGGACATGCCCAAAGACAACTGGACCTGGGACGACTTCGAGCAAATCGCGAACACGATCAAAGGAAAGGCCGGCCTGTACGGCGCGGGCAGCTCGCTGTGGAACGAGCAAATCTGGAAGTCGCTTTATCTGTCGCTGGGCGGCTGGGCCTACTCCGACGACGGCACGGCGCTTGGCTACACCGACGACAAGCCGTTTGTTGACCATCTCAACCGGCTGCTCCGCCTGTCGAAGGCAGGCGCGATCCCGTCGCTGGCCGACGATATGGCCAACTACTACGACAAGAGCCTCGAGCTGCAGGCCATGGCGACTGGCAAGTCCGCCTCGGACAGCATGTGGAGCAACCAGATCGTCGGTTCGTGGAAGGCCTACGGCGATGCAAAGAACCTGAAGATGCTGCCGCTGCCCCGCCCGGCCGGCGGAAAGAGCTCGAACTATATCAAGCCCAGCCAATTCTTCAGCATTACCAAGGACAGCAAGGTCAAGGTCGAGGCCGCCAAGTTCATCAGCTTCTTCACCAACGACCTCGAGGCGAATGACATCCTCTTTGCCGAACGCGGCGTGCCGATCGCGGCCAAGGTGCGGGATGCCCTCAAGCCCAAGCTCGGCAAGTCGCAGACCGAGATGTTCAACTATGTCGCCCGCGTCAGCAACGACGTCCAGCCGATCCGCCCGCCGGACCCGACCGGCGCCAACGACGTGGTCAAGAACATCTACGTCCCGCAGGTCATCTCGCCGGTGCTTTACGAGAAGATGAAGGCGGAAGACGCCGTCGCTTTGCTTCGCAAGGAAGCCACCGCGATCCTGGCCAAGAACAAGAAGTAATGACGTCAGCGCGGGGGCGGCGCGCGCCGCTCCCGCGCCGGCCCGCGAGGCGAATAAGAATGGCAACCGTTGCGATCCCATCCGCGTCAAAGGCCGCGCGCAAGGCAAGGGCCCTGCGAAACAATCTGTCCGGTTATGTCTTCATCGGCCCGTGGCTGCTGGCCTTTCTGCTTTTCACGGCGGCGCCGATGGTGACGTCGCTCTACTTCGCGTTCACCAACTACGACGTGTTCACGGCCCCCCAATGGGCGGGCCTGTCCAATTTCGAGACGATGTTTACAAAGGACGGCCGCTACTGGAAGGCCGTCCAGGCCACGATAACCTTCGTCTTCACGGCCATCCCGCTGCGCCTCATCGTCGCTCTTGGGCTGGCGATGTTGCTGAAGGCGGGCCGGCGCGGGGACGGGATCTACCGGGCCGCCTACTACGCCCCGAGTATCGTCGGCGGCAGCGTGGCCATTGCGGTGATGTGGCGCCAGGTGTTTGGCACCCAGGGCATCATCAACGCGATCAGCGCGCTATTCGGCATCCCGGCAATCACTTTCCTCGGCGATCCCAACTGGGCGATCTGGACGCTCGTCGCGCTGGCGGTCTGGCAATTCGGTTCGCCGATGCTGATCTTCCTGGCGGGGCTGAAGAACATCCCGACCGAGTTCTATGAGGCCGCCTCAATCGACGGGGCCGGACCGATCCGCAAATTCGTAACCATCACCCTGCCATTGCTCTCGCCGGTCATCCTGTTCAACTTGATCATGCAGATCATCAGCGGCTTCATGGTCTTCACCCAGGCCTTCATCGTCACCGGCGGCGCGCCGCTCGACACGACTCTTTTCTACGCGCTCTACATCTACCGCCGGGCATTCGAAAACTTCCAGATGGGCTACGCTTCGGCCCTTGCCTGGGTGCTCATGCTCGTCATCGGCATCTTCGCCGCCGTCGTCTTCAAGACCTCGTCGGGGTGGGTTTTCTACGAGAACAAGGACGGCAATTAGCCGCGCGGAGACACCCAGATGCGTATCGCCACCAGACTCCCGAGCCGCCGCAAGATCGCAGGATCGGTCATCTATCATGTCCTCGTGGCCGGCTTCGCGCTGGTCATGCTGTATCCGCTGCTATGGATGTTCGCAAGCTCGTTCAAGCCGAGCGACGAAGTGTTTCGGACCGTCACCTCGCTGATCCCGAGCCGGATCGACCTGGACAACTTCGCCCGCGGCTGGAAGGGATTCGGCGGGACAACGTTCACGACCTTCTATGTGAACTCGCTCTTCTATGCCGGGATGGCCACCTTGCTCTCGGTCGGCGCTTCTTCGATTGTCGCCTATGGTTTCAGCCGAATCAAGTTCGTTGGACGCGGGTTCTGGTTTGCCTGCATGCTGATGACACTGATGCTGCCTGCCCAGGTCACCATCATCCCGCAGTACGTCGCCTTCGTAAACCTGCTCGAATTGCGCAATAGCTTCCTGCCATTGCTCCTGCCGCGGATTGGCGGCCAGGCCTTCTTCATCTTTATGATCATGCAGTTCATCCGCGGCATCCCGAAGGAACTCGATGAAGCGGCCGAGATTGACGGGTGTGGGCGATTTGGCATCTTCTTCCGGATCATCCTGCCCTTGATCCAGCCCGCCCTGATCACCGCGGCCATCTTCTCGTTCTACTGGACCTGGGAGGACTTCCTGGGGCCATTGATCTACCTGAACGCGCCAGAGCAGTACACGGTTTCGCTCGCCCTGCGCGCCTTCTCCGACCCATCGGCGGGCACGGACTGGGGCGCCATCTTCGCCATGTCGTCGGTGTCGCTGATCCCTGTCTTCCTGATCTTCATCTTCTTCCAGCGCTATCTCGTCCAGGGGATTAGCACCACTGGCATCAAAGGCTGACATGCCGCGCGTCGACGCGCGGACTTCATCATGAGATTCTCTGTTATCGGTATCACCCACAACCACATCTACGGGCAGGTCAGGAGCCTGCTCGACGCCGGGGCGACCTTCGTGTCGTGGAGCGCCCGCGACTCGGAGCGCAGCATCGAGGCCGCCTTCGGGGCGGCCTTCCCGCAGGCGCGCCAGGCCCGAAGCGAGATTGAGATCCTCGAGGATTTGTCCATCCAACTGGTGGTCACCTCGACGGTTCCGGCTGATCGCGCGCCGCTCGGCATCCAGGCCATGCGCCACGGCAAGGACTTCATGTCCGACAAACCGGGCTTCACGAGCCTCGCGCAGCTCGAGGAGGCCCGCGCGGCGCAGGCCGCGACAAAACGCATTTACTCGATCTGTTACTCGGAGCGCTTCGAAAACCGGGCCACGATCCGGGCCGGCGAACTTGTCCAGGCCGGCGCGATCGGGCGGGTGTTGCAAACCATCGGGCTCGGCCCGCACCGCCTGGGCGCGCCGTCGCGCCTGCCGTACTTCTTTCAGCGCGAGCGCTACGGCGGAATCCTGTGCGACATCGCCAGCCACCAGTTCGACCAGTTCCTGTTCTTTACCGGCTCAACGAAGGCCGAGATCGTGGCCTCGCAGGTCGGCAACCTCGCTCATCCCGAATACCCCGGCCTGGAGGACTTTGGCGACACGATGCTGCGCGGCGACGGCGGGAGCGGCTACATCCGCATCGATTGGTTCACCCCTGACGGCCTTCCGACCTGGGGCGACGGCCGGCTGACGGTGCTCGGGACGGAAGGCTACATTGAACTTCGCAAGTACGTCGACATCGGCGGGCGGCCGGGCGCCAACCACCTCTTCATCGTCGACCGGCACGGCGTGCGGTACGAGAACTGCGACGCGGTCGATCTGCCCTACGGCCGCCAGCTCATCGCCGACGTCCTCGACCGGACCGAGACGGCGATGCCCCAACAACATGCTTTTCTCGCGGCCGAGCTCGCCCTCAAGGCGCAGGCCTGCGCGACCGTGATCACCCAACGAACATGAGCCACCCAAAACTTCGTGTCGCCGTCGTCGGCCTGGGCGTCGGCGCCCAGCATGTCGCAGCCTACAAATCCCTGCCCAACCTGTTTGACCTTGTGGCGATCTGCTCGCTCGAGGATGACAAGAATCGCCAGCTCGCCGCCGAGTACGGCGTACCGCTCACCCTCACGAGCTACGACGCGCTGCTAAAGATGCCCGACCTGGACGTCGTAAATATTTGCACCCCGCCCATGCTGCACCGGCCCCAGGCGATCGCCGCGCTGAAGGCTGGCAAGCACGTCGTCTGCGAGAAACCTCTGACCGACTCACTCGCGGGCGCTGACGAAATCGCCCGGGTTGAGGCCGAGAGCGGCCGCCGGATCATGCCGGTGTTCCAATACCGCTTCGGCGCCGGGCTGCAAAAGGTCAAGCGCCTGGTCGACGCGGGGCTGGCCGGCGCGCCGTTGGCGGCCAGCGTCGAAGTGCACTGGCGCCGCCGCGCGGAATATTACGCGGTGCCGTGGCGCGGCAAATTTGCCAGCGAGCTCGGCGGTGTGCTCACCACCCACGCCATCCATGCCGTCGACATGCTGACCTACGTGTTTGGCCCGGTCCACAGCGTCTTCGCCCGGACCAGCACGCGCAGCAACCCGATCGAGGTCGAGGACTGCGCCGCAGTCGTCTTCGAGCACGCCAACGGCGCGTTGTCGACCCTGAGCTGCACCCTCGGCTCGGCGGCCGAGTCCACCCGCCACCGGCTCGTCTATGCAAATCTAACGGCCGAGAGCAACCCACGGGCGTACACCAACTCGCTTGATCCGTGGATCTACACGCCGGACCGGCCAGAGATTGCGGAGGGCATTGAACGGCTCATCGCCGACTACGACGCCACGGCCGCCGACGAGGCGCAGCGCGCCTCGGGAGCGGGCGCAGGAAGCGCCTCACTCACGGGCTACACACCGCCGGCCCGCTACGACGCCCAGCTTCTGCGTTTTTATCAGGCCCTCGCCGACAATACGCCGCTGCCGGTCAACCTCGGCGACGCACGCAACGCGATTGAGTTGCTCAGCGCGATGTATTACTCCGCGCGGACCGGTGCGCCGGTCAGCCTGCCGCTCGACGCATCACACCCCGTATACGGCGGATGGTCGCCCCGTAACGCGACTGGGAAGTCATCATGAAGAAATATGCAGTCGTCGGCCTGGGTCATCGCTCGGCGATGTTCACCTCGGCCATCATGGGCCGCTTTTCAACGGAGGCCGCCCTGGTTGGCCTGTGCGACACGAACCAGACCCGGATGGACTACTACAACGGCGTCTTCGCCGCCGAGCACCACGCGCCGCCCGTCCCCACCTACCGCGCCGATGCCTTTGACCGCATGATCGCCGAGGGCAAGCCCGACGTCGTCATCGTGACCTCGATGGATCGGACCCATCACGAGTACATCAACCGGGCGATGCGACTGGGGTGCGACATCATCACCGAGAAACCGCTGACCATCGACGCGGAGAAATGCCAGTCAATCATCGATTGCCAGAAGGAGACGGGCAAAAAGGTGACGGTCACCTTCAACTACCGCTATTCGCCGCACAGCTCGAAAGTCAAGGAACTCCTGCAACGCGGCGCGATCGGGCAGGTGTTGTCGGTCCACTTCGAGTGGCTGCTTGACACGCGCCACGGGGCGGATTACTTCAGGCGCTGGCACCGCGACAAGGCCAACAACGGCGGGCTGATGGTCCACAAGAGCACCCACCACTTTGACCTGATCAACTGGTGGCTGGCGTCCGCGCCCGAGACCGTCTTCGGTTTTGGCCGCCGGGCGTACTACGGCAAGGCAAACGCCGAGGCGCGCGGGCAGACCAACACCTATGCCCGGGCGCACGGCGAGCCGGCCGCCGCGCGCGACCCTTTTGCCATCCATCTTGAGAAGGACGCGCGCCTGAAGGGCCTGTATCTCAACGCCGAGCACGAGGACGGTTACTTCCGTGACCAGGGCGTGTTCGGCGACGGGATCACCACCGAGGACGACTATGCCCTCGCGGTCCGCTATACGAGCGGCGCGACGATGACCTATCACCTCAACGCCTATGCCCCATGGGAGGGGTTGCGGGTGATGTTCAACGGCACGCGCGGCCGCCTCGAGCTCGAGTGGGTGGAAAGCGCCTTCAACACCCTGGACGATGGCACGACGGTCGAGGACGCATACGCGCGCGAATTCGGACTGACGGCCGCCCCCATCGTCCAGCGGGTCATGGACCCAACGATCACACTTCAACCCATATGGGGCAAGCCATTCCGGGTGCCGCTCGGCACGTACGCCAAAGGCGGTCACGGCGGCGGCGACGAGCGCCTGTTGTCGGACCTGTTCTCAGGCCACCCTGAGGTTGACCCGCTTGGCCGGGCTGCCGGTCTGCGTGACGGCGTGGTGAGCCTTCTCACAGGCATCGCCGCCAACCAGTCCTTTGTGTCGGGCCAGCATGTCCGGGCAGACCAGCTCGTGCGCTTCTAGGGACCAAAAGCAACTGGCGAGATCACCATCCCCGCGCGAAGCGCGGGGAT
>JBDSIP010000224.1:0-10433 GCA_039917915.1 Thermoflexales bacterium | reverse complement strand
GCCCGTTCGTTCAGCCGCTTGTCCCCAAGATCTACGCCTTCCCACTGCTCGGTTGACCATTTCCCATCTGGCTTTGACATGTCCGCCATTGTGGCCGAACAAAAGTTCTGTGTACAGATCAGCGCTTGCGCGGGGATGACGGTGGCGCCTACGCGCGGGATGACGGCTGTTGTGGCCGGGTAGCCGACGGCAATGCCGTCGGCTACCCGTGCGAGCGCGACTCGAGCGATGCTTCGCTGTGGAGGATGTTGCCTAAACAATCCTGTCCATCCTGTACATCCATGTCAAAAATCCTGCTATACTCCGCCCACTCAAGGCCCAAAGGGCCAATCTTTCAATAGGAGGCGCGCAATATGACTGTCCCTGAATTTGATATCACCCCCGCATCGGTCACGAGCGCGCTCCACGCCGCCTAGACCAGACGTTCCCTCGTCTGCCTGTGCGCCACGGACGCCCTCGTTCGTGGTTTTTTGTTGCCCCGCGCCGGCCCCGCCGGACGGCCCAAAACGCACAGCAGACATGTCTACCGCAGTTGAACTGAATGATTCGCACGAGCACGACGACGAACTGAACTACATCCGCTCCGCTCGCGGGCGCCGAGCCATTGGCGCCGCGCGTGAGCAGGAACACAAACCGCGCCTGACCCGAATCGCCGATCAGGCCCACTCCAACTTCAAGGCCGCCGAGGCCTTCAACATCGCCCCAACGGGCTTTAACCCGACCTTCAAGGGCAAGCGCTTTGAAGAGGAATGGCTGCGCCAGTCGCTGGGCAGCTTCTACGACGACAGCCTCATCGCTGATGTGCTGTCCCAGGTCAAGGGCGGCAAGGAGGCCAACGTCTACTGCTGCCTTGCTTACCCGGGCCTCGGCCCGCGCTGGCTGGCGGCCAAGATCTTCCGGCCGCGGATGTTCCGCAACCTGAAGAACGACGCCGCCTACCGCGAGGGGGGCGAGCTCATCGGCCGCGACGGCAAGGCGATGCGCAAGAAGCGCGAGCAAACCGCCGTCGCCCAACGCACGAAGGTTGGGCTGGCGATGCTGCACCAATCCTGGCTCAGCAACGAGTACGGCACGCTCACCCGCCTGGCCGCGGCGGGCGCGCTCACCCCCAGGCCGTGGGGGGTCAATGGCAACACGATCCTGATGGACTTCCTGGGCGAGCAGGCGATGCCGGCCGCGGCGCTCAATCACGTGGATCTCGAGCCGGCCGAAGGGCGCAGGCTGTTTGAGCAGATGGTTTCCCAGATGCGACTGATGCTGAAAGCCGATGTCGTGCATGGGGATCTGTCCGCCTTCAACATCCTCTACTGGCAGGGCGAGATCCGGATCATCGACTTCCCGCAGGCGGTCAATCCGTGGCGGAATCCAAACGCCTTTCGCTTCTTCATCCGGGATGTGACCCGGGTGATCGACTACTTCTCTGGGTACGGGGTGACCGCCCGGCCCGAGGCCATGGCCCGCGCGCTCTGGCGCGAAGCCTATGGCGCCGAGGCGGGCGAACGGCTCGGCGAGTGAATGGACGGGCTTCACCACAAAGGCACGAAGAGACCAAGTGCCTCTGTGTGCCTCTGTGATGAAGGTCGAGCTGCTCCTATTCCCGAGGGCCGCGGGACATAATTCCCTGCGGGCCGGGACACCGAGCATTGACATAGGATACGGCCCGGGCGCAACATGCAGCGTGTGACCTCGCCCAAAGTCAGATCCGACTACGATCAACTCAACCAAATCGAACGCCTCTTTGGAGGCGAGTCGCGCCAAAGCTCGGCGATGCTGCAAGCCCTGAAGCGGGAAGTCGACACCCTGCGTGGTGGCGACTGGATTGGCAGTGGCGCGACCGCCTTCTATGCCGAAATGGACGGGAGCGTCTTTCCGGCGCTGCAACGCCTGGCGAGCGGCCTTGAGCGCGCCGCCACTGACACGCGCCGGATCAACCTGATCTTCCAGGCCGCCGAGCGCGACGCGGCGGCTGTGCTCCGGGCCTTGCTCGGGGGCGCCGCCCAGCCGGCAGGCGCAGGACTGCCTGCTGGCGCGGGCGGTTTCGCCGGTGGCGGAGCGGGCGCCTCGGCGAAGGTCGGCGCCAGCGACGCCTTCAGTCCGCTAAAATGGGCGTTGGGCAAAAGCGCCGGGCTGGCCTGGATGGTCTTCAAGGAGCGCTATGCGTACCAGTCCATGATTTCGGCCCTGAAGAGTGGCGGCGGCTTCGTACGTTTTGCGAAGGATGCCAACGGCTTCTTCCGCGCCTTCGGCTCGCAGGCGGCCAAGGACGCCCTGGGTCTGCCCAGAAACCTGACCCGTTTCGGGGCAGACTATCTGGCGTCGAAGAACGCGCCGTTCGGCGCCGGCCCAAAAAACATCTGGGGCGCCATCAAGAACGTGGCGACGGGCGAAGGTCCTTTTGCGGCGCGCGCGAGAGACGCCCTGAGGTATCTGCGCGCGCCAGCGCTCGAGGCCGCGCTGCCGTATGGCCAGCGCTTCATGACCAGCTTCAAGGGTGGCGCGATCGTGTCCAGTGTGGTCAGCCTGGGCCAGAACATCTGGTCATATGGCTTTGGCGACAAGTCGAATCTCGGCCTGGGCAGCCGGCAGTTCCTCACCAGTACCGCCGCCGATGTCAGCGCCGGGGTGGGTATCGTGGGCGTCTCGACGGCGATCGGCACCCTGATCCCGATCCCGGGTGTTGGCACCGCCGTGGGATTCGCCGTGGGCGTCGGCTTGAACTATGCCTATGAGCGCTGGGGCAAGGCCGCCTGGCATTCGACGGTGGATGCGGCGGGTTCGTGGCTGCAATCCAATGTGCCAAAGGCGGCCGGCGCCGTCGCCGGCTTTGGCCGAAGTGTTGCCCGGGGCGCGGGCGACTTTGTCAACTCGGTCGGCTCCGGCATCAGCAGCCTCGGGAGCAGCATGCGAGGCGGGATCGGCGGCCTGGGCTCACTTCTCGGGTTCTAGGCGGGCATTTCCAGGAGAAATATGACGACGACATCCCCTCAAACCCGGCTCGTTCTGACCCGGGATGAAGTTCTGGCGTTGCTCCAGGCCATGGGCGCCTCGGGCATCAATGGCATGGATCCCGAACCGCTGAAGGGCCTGTCTGAGCAGGAAGCCACTGAGCGCCTCAACAGCGGCGCCCAAACGTTGCTGAATCGGGGCCTCGTGCAATACGAGGGCGAGGATACGCTCAATATCGACAGCACCGCCCTGGCTCTGGTCGGGGCGTGCGTGGTCCCGGACGCCACGTTGCTCATTGCCATTTCGGCCCCGGACGGCGTGCTCGAGCCGCGCTATTTCAACGCCACGCCCAGCGTGTTGGTGGAGCAGTCGTCGCCGCGACCGGGGGTGTTTGCTTTCGAGTATTTGCAGGATGCGGCCGCCTTGCGCGTCCGGATCCAGGAGGTCGTGGCCGCGGCCTGGGCGAATCCAGCCCTCGCCAGCGCCGCCGCCATCGAGTTGTCTGACGCAGCGCTGACCGACACACTCACCCGCGCGCGGGCTGGCGATGTGGCGGGAGCCGAGCGCGCCCTGGTCCAGGCCGGCGCCAACGCCGATTCCGCCCGGCAGTGCGCGACGGCCATCAGCCAGGCTAATCTGTTCACCGGGCTCGTAGCCTGGGGGCTGCGCAATGAGACCCCGGCCGGTAATGACTCGCTGATCGTGGTGAACGCGCCGGCCGGGAACTGGCTGATCCAGCCCGTGCCGAATACGCAGAAGCTGATCGCCCGCCCGGCGGCCGGGCCGGACTGCGAGCGCGCGATGCTGAGTCTTACCGCGGCTCTCGAGCGTTCGCACGCCCGGACGTGAGCGAATTGGGCGAACGGATGTTATCAACCCGCGCCTGCCGGCGACTGCTCGATGACGTGAGCGCGGCGCCTTTTGACGGGGGCCCGGCGACGGCGTTCCTGATCCCGCCTCTGATCTGGATTCCGGTCTGGGGCGTCATCGCAGGGAGCGTGTTTTTTGAGGACATGCCGTTTGCAAGCAACCCTCTGGCGGCGGCCAATGCGTTGCTCGGCGGCGCATTGGGCGTGTTCTGGGCGGTCGCGGGCCTGATCGCGCGCCGGCGCGGCCCGCATGAGCGCACCGCCATCGCCCGCGCGCACGTCACGGCCCTCCTGGCGGCGATGGGCCTGGCTTTCCTCATTCACGGGTTCGCGCGCTCGGCAACAACGGCGGTGAGCGCGCTTGGCATGCTTGCTGTCTTGCTCTTCGCCGGCGGGCACTGGCGGACCGACATATTGGCCTTCCTCGCCGGTGAGCGGCCGCGCGCGCTGAGAGTAGCGGTGGCGGTTGGGGGCGCGTTGGGTGGATTGATCGGTCTAGCGGGGCTGCTCGTCCGTATCCCGTTCGTCCAGTCCGCGGCACCGGCCGTGTTCATGGGCTTTGTGACGTTTGTCCTCGCGCTCCTGGCGGTGCCGTGGATCCCGGCCATGCTGGCCTGGGCGCGGATGCATTGGCAGGCGGAGCGAGTCCTGCCGCAACGCTCCTGAGAGAGCGGGCAACCTGAGTTGATATCCCTGCGGCTAGACTTGGCCCACCATGTCGAACGCCACAGCCCTCCTGGACGAGCGCGCCATCGTCGAGACTCTGACCGGACTCGTCCGGATCAATTCCATCACCAACCACGAGCAGGCCATCGCCGACTGGGCGGCCAATCATCTTGCCGCGATCGGCTTGCGCGACGTGACCCGCCTGCCGGTGCCCGAGTCGGGCGACACCGTGTTGGGCTGGATCGACGGCCCGGCCGATGGCCCGACCTTCTGCCTGAACTTCCACCTCGACACGTTCGGGGTGTTCAACGGCTGGGAGACCGACCCGTTCACCCCCGTCATCCGGGAGGGCCGGATGTACGGCCTGGGCGTCCACGACATGAAGGCCGGCGGGGCCTGCATCCTGGCCGCGGCCGAGGCCCTGGTCAAGAGCGCCGCTCCCTTGCGCGGGCGGGTGCTCATCGCCTGCACAACGGACGAAGAGAACTGGTCGCGCGGCGCGCACGCCCTGATCTCCAGCGGCGCGCTGCGCGGCTGCATCGGGGCGCTGGTCCCCGAGCCGACCCCCTATGGCAGCCTGCGCATCGGCGCGCGCGGACGGCACGTCATCATCATCCACCTCAAAGGCCAGAGCGCGCATGTGGCCTTCGACGCCCCCACGGCCATCAACAGCGCCCACGACGCGGCCCGGATCATCAACGTCCTCGCCGACACCGACAGTCTGGGACTGCGCCGTGACCCGCGCTTTGGGCTGCGGAGTGGGTTGGGAATAACGGGTGTGCATTCCGGCGGGGAGATGATCCTCGTCCCGGAAGAGGCCCGTATCATCGTCGACCGGCACCTGCTGCCCGGCGAAACGCTCGAGGAGGCGCTCGCGCACCTGCGCGGGCTGATCGCGCGCGCAGGGATCGCCGGAACCTACACCCTCACCTGGGACAAGCGCCCGACCCCGGCGCCGGGCGCCTTTGTCGTCCCGCCCGAGGGTGACTTCGTGCGGACCGTGCGGCGGATACAGGAGACCGAGCTCGGCCGCCCGGTAGATCTCACCATCGCCCGCAGCGTCGCCGACGTCAACCACATTGCCGTCCATGGCGGCGTCCCGACGATCACCTGCGGTCCGTGGGGCGGCAATACCTGCGAGGCCAACGAGTGGGTGGACCTGGCCGCGCTGCTGCCCGTGGCCCGCATCCACGTCGAGACGGTGTTGGCGATGCTGGGCTAAGAGCCGCTGACAGAACCTTCTTCAGGAGCGATATCCCCCGGCTTCGCCGGGGGATATCGCTCCTGATATTCAACTTCTGTTTTGACCTCCCCGCCCGTCAGAGCGCCGCTTCGAGCTGGGCCAGCATCGCTTCTGCGGCCATCCGCCCGACCCCGCCCGGGATGTTGCGGGTTGCGATGAACTGGCCGGGGTCCAGGGCGCGCTGGACAAATGCATCGTCTATCGGCACCGCAGGGCCGGGCACACCCGTGTGGGCCAGCGCGTCGTAGACCATCGCCGCAGTGACTTGCGCCGGCTGCGCACCCTCAGAGATCGCCCGGCGCACCACTCTGGCAACGACCTTGTGGGCGCTCCGGAAGGGCATCCCCATTTCACGGGTCAGCGCGTCCGCGAGTTCAGTCGCGGTCGTAAATCCAGCCGCGGCCCGAGCCGCCAGCCGCGCGCGATGGACCACCAGCGTCTCAACGGTTGTGGTCAACAGGTTAAGGCACTCGCGAGCGGTCTCGCACATGCTGAATAGCGGCCCGATCATCTCGTCTTCGATGTCCTGCGTGTCGCCGTAAAACACGTTATGCGCCTGGAGGAAGATCGTCTGCGCGCCGCCATACAACTTCGCCAGCCGGGCCCGCAGGTGCTCAAGCACGACCGGGTTGCGCTTCTGGGGCATGATCGAGCTGATCTGGATGTACGCGTCGTCGACGGTGATCGCGCCCACTTCCTGAGTGGCCATGATCAGCAGGTCGTGGCAGAAACGGGTGAGCGTGCTCGCCATGATTTGGAGCGCGCTGGCGGTTTGGAGATAGTGGTCGGCCGCTCCAATCGCGTCATGGGCATTCAAAACGAGCCCGTCGAAGCCCAGCTCGCCCGCAATCCATTCGCGATCGATCGGGAAGCCCGTCGTCGTGAAGGCCGCCGCGCCGAGCGGGCTGCGGTTTGTGATGCTGTATGCCTCGCGCATGCGGGCCGTGTCGCGCTCAAGCCCGGCCGCAACCGCCATCAAGTAATGGGCAAACGTCGTCGGCTGAGCGGGCTGGGTATGGGTGTGCCCGGGCATCAGCGTGTCGAGGTGGGCGCGGGCCTGGATCAGGATCGCCCGCCGCAGCGCAATCTGATCGCCGATGAGAGTCTGCTGCAAATCCCGGAGCGCCATCCGCCCAAGCGCGGCTCCCAGGTCGTTTCGGCTGCGCGCCAGTTGCAAGTTTCCCCCGCAGTCGGCGCCCGCAAGCTCGATCACCTTCCCCTCAACGGCAAAGAAGAGGTCTTCCGTGGGCGGCTGATACGGAAACGCGCCGATGCCCATCCGTTCGATCTCATCGATCGCCGCCACGATCTTTTCCATACAGGTCGTGTCGATGATCCCCTGACGGGCCAGCATCCGGACATGGGCGCGATTGGCGGCCAGCATGGGCGCGAACAGATAGCGCGAGGCATCGGCGTAGGCGGGTTCGAGGACGATCGCGCGGTACAGGGGGTGCGGGAATGATGTCATGTGCTTGATCCGGTCAACCTATGATTTCATCCCGGTCAAGGCCACGCCCTGGATGATCTGTTTCTGCATGAAGACAAAGACGGTCAGCAGCGGAACCGTGGATAGCGTCGCGCCGGTCATGATCAGATTCCAGGCGCTGCCCGCTTCACTGCTGAAGAAGGCAAGCCCGATTGGAAGGGTCATGGTGAGCCGCTGGCTGGTCACAATCAGCGGCCAGATATAGGCATTCCAGTTGCCCAGGAAGTTGAAGATGCACACGGCCGCCAGCGCGGGTAGCACGAGCGGCCAGGCCACCCGGGTGAAGATGCCGAATTCATGCATCCCGTCGATCCGGGCGGCGTCGAGCAATTCGTCGGGAACGCTCTGAAAGGCCTGGCGCATCAGAAACGCGCCGGTGGCCGTAATCAGACCCGGGAAAACAATCCCCAGTGTCGTGTCGGCGAGCTTGACCCCGGTCGCCATGATGAACCACGGGATGACCAGCATTTCGGTCGGGACCATCAGGGTCGCCAGGATCAGCAGAAATGCGATCCGCTTCCCGGGAAACTCAAACTTGGCAAACACATAGCCTGTAATGCTGTCAAAGAAAGCCACACTTGCCGTGCTGACACTCGCAGCTACCAGGCTGTTGAAATACCAGTTGGGAAAAAGGGTTCGGGTGAGCACCTGGGTGTAGTTGTCCAGGGTGGGAGCAGCGGGCAAGAACTGCGGTTTGAGAATCTCGCTCGGGTCTTTCAGCGACATCGTCAGCATCCAAAAGAACGGAATGATCATCACGATCGCGCCGATCCCCAGAAGCACATACGCGAGCAAGGGGCCGGAGTCGGAGCGCGACTTGACCTGACCCCTGGAAAGACCCTGACTCAAGCTGGCCATTTAGTATTCCACCCGGCGCTGGACCAGCCGAAACTGGATGATTGAAATGACCATGATCATGGCAAACAGCAGGACCGTCATGGCGGCGGCATAGCCCATATTCAGGCTGCCGAAACCTTCGCGAAAGACGCGCAGCACAACGGTGGTGGTGGTATTGACCGGACCCCCGTCACCCTGGCGAGTGAGGTTGACCACCTCGGCGAACATCCGTAAAAACGCGATGGTCTGCAAGACGGCCAGATAGACGAGGGTTGGGTTCAGCAGCGGAATCGTGATGCTGCCGAACAGCCTCCAGCGGCCGGCCCCATCCACCCGAGCGGCTTCGTAGAATGTTTCGGGAATGGCCTGCAAACCGGCCAGAAAGATGATCACCGCGAACCCAAGCCCCTGCCACACCACCACGGCCGTTACGCTCAGGAGCGACTGGTTGGGGTCGAACAGAAATCGCTGGGAAGGAACACCAAACAGGCCGAGGACCAGATTCAGGAAGCCAAAATCGGGCATATACAGCGCCCGCCATACCCAGGCCACGGCCACCGCGCTCGTCACAAACGGGATGAAGTAGATCACCCTGAAGATCGTCCGGAAGCGCCGGATCGAGTTCATCAGCATCGCGATGCCGAGCGCGAGCGCGAGCTGAATCGGAGTGCCGATGATGACATACTTGAGCGTATTCTCAAATGCCTTGCGGGTGACGTGATCGGGATCCGCGATGTCCTTGAAGACTCTGGCGAAGTTGTCGAACCCAACATAGGGCTTGATCTCGGCCATCGGATTGAATGCCCTGAGGCTCACATCAAAGGCGAAAATGGTGGGGCCGGCGCGGACGACCAGGAAGAATGCCAGCGGCACGAGCAGGAAGATGTAGGCCCACACGACTCGGCGGTTTTTGAGGGACATTCAGCCTTCCTTGGGTTGATTCGGGGCGCGCGCATTGCGCTTGCGCGCGCCCCGAATCGATACGGTCACTTATTTGTTCTTCGCCCAGAAGTCGTCGTAGAGCGCCCGGTCCTTCTTGACCGCATCCGCCAGCGCCTTGCACGGCTCGGCGTTCTGAAGCCGAACGGCGTCGAAGGCGTCGATCAGATTCTGGCGTTGCTTGGCCTCGTCGACAAAGAATGTCGCGACGCTGTAGCTCATCTGCTTGGCAAACGCCCCAAGCTTGGGGTCGGCCGCCAACGCGGGATCGGCCGCTGCGCTGAGCTGCGCGGGCAGCTCGCCGGTGCCCTTTACCCAGGCCGTTCCGGCCGCGGGCGTTGTGATGAACTTCAGGAACTTCACCGCCGCTTCCATGCGCTTGGGATCGGCGGCACCCTTCTTGGTGATGCCGTGGGTCCAGAATGAGCCAAAGTTTGCCTTGATGTTGTCCTTGGTCGGCAGGACAGCGACGCCATAGTTCAGGCCCTTGGCCGAGTTCAGCGCGCCCAGGCGGAACGAGCCATCGATGTGCATGGCAAGCTTGCCGTTCGTGAAGGCCGTTGTGGCGCCGTCAAACAGGTCGTTGCTGCCCGTCTTGTGCTCGGTCTCGAACTTGGTCAACCACTTGAAGGCCTCGCACGACTTGGCGCTGCCATAGTTCAAGGTCTTGTTGTCTGCCGAAAAGGGCGTCTCGCCAAACTGGCGGGTCAGCACTTCGCGTAACCACTGGTGGGCCTGGCCGGTCATCTCGACTGCAAAACCCTGCTGCGTGATCTTGCCGCCCTCGGTCTTGGTCAGCTTCTTCGCATAGTCAACGAACTCGTCGAGGGTCGCCGGCGGCTTCTCGGGATCCAGGCCGGCCGCCTTGAACATGTCCTTGTTCCAGAACAGCGCCAGCGAGCGAACCGCGGTCGGGATCGCCCAGTATTTGCCCTGGAATTTCGTGCCCTGGACGAGCGTGGTGAAGTTCTTCTCAATGTCGGCGGGCGGGAAGTCCTTCTCGGGCAGGGGAACGAGGTAACCCGCATTCACCCAACCGGTTAGCCAGCCGTTGAAAAGGGTCGCGACATCCGGTCCCACACCCGCCGGCGCCGCGGCTGCGATCTTGGCCTGGAAGTCGGCATTCGGGATTTCGCTGTTGTGAATGACCTTTATCCCGGGGTTGGCGGCTTCGAACTGCTTGATCAGATCATTCATCACATCGATGCGGGACTGGAAGTTGTACTGCCAGTACTCGATCGTGATGACCTCGCCGGGTTTCGCTTCGGCGGGCTTGGCTGGCGCAGCAGTGGCGGCGGCCACTGGCGGCGCGGTCGGCGCGGCTCCGGAGCAGGCAGCCAGAATCAGGGCGCTGGCGACTGCAAAGAGTCCGTATTTGTGTAGCTTCATGGTTTCTCCTCTTTTGAACAAACGGCCCGTGGACGGCGGGTGAGGCGGGATCGCCTGC
>JBDSIP010000223.1:0-5445 GCA_039917915.1 Thermoflexales bacterium | reverse complement strand
AGAACATGAACGCGCCGACCACCGAGGCCGACGCGCTCGGCGTGACGATGACCGATTTGGACACCCTACTGCGCGAATCGGACTACGTGTCGCTGAACATGCCCCTCACCAAAGCCACCTATCACCTGATCGACGATGCCGCACTTCGAAAGATGAAGCCCACCGCCAGCATCATCAACACCTCGCGCGGGGCGCTGGTTGACGAGCCGGCGCTCTTTGCGGCGGTGCGCGAAGGGCGCTTGTTCGGAGCCGGAATCGACACCCACGAGTTGATGGATATGTTCGCCGGTCACGCCATTCCCCCCGGTGCCCACCCGATGAGCGGGATGGACAACGTGCTCCTCTCGCCGCACACGGCCAGCAGCTCGGTCGAGGCCAGCCACGACATGATGGACGCGGGTGTGCAGAACGTGATCGATGTGCTCGCCGGGCGCTGGCCGCTCGCCGAGAATCTCGTCAATCCAAACGTCGTAGCGCGCTTTGCGCTGGCGCGATAAGACCGACGCAAGAAGCTCAATTATCAAGTTCGCAATAAAGGGCACGTATTCACATGAACATTTTTGATCTATCCGGGCGCGTCGCCGTTGTTTCGGGAACGGCCAGCGGTATGGGCGAAGCCATGGCCACCATTTTCGCCGAATACGGCGCCGATCTCGTCCTGCTGGATATGAACACAACCGGGAACGAGGAGACCGCCCACGCGCTGGAAAAGATGGGGCGCCGGGCCATCCCGCTCACCATTGATGTCTCGAAGTATGCAGACATCGATCGGGTGTATGAGACCGTTGACAAGGAGTTCGGCCATGTCGACATCCTCAGCAATGTGGCTGGGAACGGCAAGCAAGGACCCGCCGATGAGATGCCGATGGACGATGTCATGTACGTTTTTCAGAACCTGGTCTTGGGCCGGTTTTACAACACTCAGCAGGCCGGCCGCCGCATGCTCAAGCAAGGCAAGGGCAGCATCATGAGCCTGGGCTCGATTGCTGGGGTCAGTTCGCTTGGCCGCCAGCAGGCCGTCTACGGGATGGCCATGGCGTCGGTCATCCACATGACCAAGGAACTCAGCACAGAATGGAGCGGCCGCGGCGTGCGGGTCAACGCCATCCTGCCGGCCCAGACCGTTGGCCCAAAGACCCAAGCCGGCTGGGATGCGCGGATGGCCCGCTCACCGGGACTAAAGGAAACATTCCTTCACGGCATCCCGCGCGGCCGTTTCGGCAGCCCGGAGGACATCAAAGGCCTGGCCCTGTGGCTGGCCTCAGACGCGTCGTCGTTTATCACCGGTGTCATCATCCCCATGGACGGCGGCAACTTGGCCATGAACGCCGGGGGTGGCTACATCAGTCCCAGTGGCGTGAGCCACAGCACCAGGGCCTAAACAATTCGATCGCGGTTGGATGCCCGACCACGACCGATGCCGTAAGCGACATTCCCCGCCCCGGTATACGCTGAGGCGGGGAATTTCGCTTCCTAAGGCTGAATTCACGCTCTCCGAAAACCATCGTGCTGACACGTATCGAGGATCTACTGGTCGGCCCTGCCGCCATCGGGGTCCGACGCAACATGCGCATCGAGCTGATGAGTTCGCTTGCGTTTGCGCCGTACCAGGCCGCGCTCGTCTTCATCCCCGTCATCCTGCAACGCCTCGATGCCGGCCCAAACGTCATTGCCCTCTACCAGTCGGCCAGCTACGTCGGTTTCTTCCTGGTGCCGTTCGCATCGCGCTTCATGCCGGCTCGCAACCTCCAACGCTTTCTGGCCTGGGTCTGGGCGGCCGGGCGAGTCTTTTTTGGGTTGATCGGCCTCGCTGTTTCCGCGCCCGCGATTCTGGCCCTCACCATGGCCGGCTTTTTCCTGGAGTCATTTCCGTCGGCGGCCTATACCCGGGTCATCCAGCAAATCTATCCGGCTAACATCCGCGGCCGGGCGATGGGTTTCGTCCGTCTCGGACTGGCCGCCGGCTCGATCGCGGCCACGCCATTGTGCGGCTGGGTGCTTGACAAGGCCGGCTACAGTGTTCTTTTTCCGGTATGCGGTTTTCTCGCGATATTCTCGGCCTGGATTTTCAGCCATATCCGGATCGAGGAGTCGCCGGTGGCGCGCCCCGAGTCGCGGGCGCTGGCGGCGCTCTGGCGCGTTGTTCGCGAAGACCGGCGTTACCGGTTCTACCTCCTGGCCGTGATTGCGTTCGGCTTCGGGGGACTCATCCCGACCGCCTTCTATCCGGCCGTCATCGTCAACCGGCTGAATCTGTCCTACACCGACATCAGCTTGCTCGGGGCCGTCCAGTCGATCGTCTGGCTGGGTGGCTATCTGCTCTGGGGCCATGTCATAGACCGCACCAGCGGCGTGCGGACCGTCCGAATTCTGTTTGCGGTCATGTCGATCATCCCGGCCGCCTACTTGTTTGCGACCAGCGGCTGGATGCTTGTGCCTGCCTCGATCGCCCAGGGCCTGGGCTCGGCCGGGATCGACCTGTCCTTCCAGCAGGTCACGATCGAATTGGCCCCGAACGAGCGCACCTACGAAGACGCGGTCCTGGTCCGGACCGTGATTGGCATTCGCGGGTTGATCGGCCCGTTGCTGGGGGTATGGTTCTCGACTCTCGGCATGCCGCCCACGGCCATCTTTGCGCTGGGAAGCTCGTTGTATCTGCTTGCCGCCGTGCTGATGCTGAGCCCTGTCTTTCGCGTCCCGCGAGGCACCCGGTAATATATCGCGCAACCGATTTCAAAGCCCGCAAAAGGAGACAAAATGACGAAATACGTTTGGTTCGAACGCACCCTGCCCGACGACATCATGGCGATGCTCGATAGCGTGGCCAGCCGGCTTGGCCCGGGTATCGCCACGCCCGATGATCCGCTCGGCGCCATTGGTTCGGCCCATGCCGCGGTGGCTGGAGGCTACCGCTACAACGCCGCGCTGTTCGACCGGGCACCCGATCTGCTGGTTGTCGTCCGCACTGGGATCGGTTACGACGGCGTCGACGTGGCCGAAGCCACCCGGCGCGGGATCGCGGTATGCAACACACCGGACGGACCGACGATTTCAACCGCTGAACACACCTGGGCGCTGCTGATGGCGATTGCCAAAAGGCTGAAGCAGATTGACGACGATCTCCATCAGGGCCAGGTTGGGCCGGACTACTACGGCAGCAACGCCGGGCTCGAGCTGCACGGGACCACCCTCGGGCTTGTGGGGCTCGGCCGGATCGGCGCAAGCGTCGCCCGCTATGCGCAGGCATTCGGGATGAAGGTTCTGGCCTACGATCCCTTCATCAGCGAAGCGGCGGCGGCCGCGCTGGGCGTGACGCGGGTCGCCAGCCTCGAGGCGCTTTTGCCGCAGGCGGACATCGTGTCGCTGCATTTGCCGCTGATCCCCGACACCCGAAAACTGATGAACGCCGCCCGTTTCAGCCTGATGAAGCAGGGCGCACTGCTGGTCAACGCGGCCCGGGGCGGGCTCGTCGACGAAACCGCGTTGTTGGCTGCGCTTGAGAGCGGTCATCTGGGCGGGGCCGGCCTTGACGTGACCGACCCGGAGCCGCCAAAGTTGGACAATCCGCTGGTTCATCGAAAGGACGTTTTTATCACCCCCCACATCGCGTCGGCGACCATCGCAGGCAGACGCAGAATTCAGACGCGGGCCATGGAGCAAATCAGAGACGTCCTTCAAGGGAAGGCGCCTCAGCATCTCATTAATCTTGAGGTGTGGCCGCGCGTGCTTGAGCGGCTGAATGCGTTGGGTGGATAACAGGCGCGGATTACCGCGGGGCCGTTTTGAACACGGATGCGCCCGGATCGTCACCGATTCGTCAATGGAATTTTCCGTAGAAATCCATGGCACCCGTGTTCCAGGCGAACGCGCAAGGCCGACCGACCTTTGCCGGGGCACGGAACCCTCACCCGGCCATTGCGGCGCCGGCGATGGCCGCGACCACGACGATGACGATCACCTGCACTTTGCGCCAGGCCAGAACGGCGCCCAGCGCGGTAAGCAGCGCAACCTGGAGGCTGGCCCCGTCGCGCAAAACGATCCTTCCGAGCACGACAACGCCGACGCCGGCGATCGACAAGGCCATGCCGGACAGGAATCCGCGGGTCAAGGCGCTCCGCCCGTAACGGGCGAATCCGCGCTGGACGATCAGAACGAGCAAGGGTGGCAACAAAACGGCAACCAGGGCGATCAGCGCGCCGGTCAGGCCGGCCACCATGAAGCCGAGCACGACCACCCACAGCCCATTCGGTCCCGGGCTGGTCTGGCCGACCGCCAGGGCCTCGGCAAACTGGGTGTCGGTGGCCCATCCGCGTGGGACCAGGTCGGCCCGCAGGCTGGGCAACGGTCCGAAACCGCCGGTCGAGGTCAGCACCGACTTGAGGAAGATCAGAAACCAGGTCAGCCAGTCCATATCCGCCTAGCGTTCCCGCTCGCGAACCCAAAACCAGGTCGCCAGAATTGCCCCGGAAGCGAGGTAGATTCCGAACACCGGGAAATCCTCGCGGGCAAGGGCGAGCGCGACGCCGCCAAAAATAACGGCAATACTCAACCCAAGCCCAAAAATGCCCTCCTTCTGCCGGGCCGCCAACACGGGCTGGGTGGTTCGCCACAGCGTCATCAGGCTTACCCCGGCCATGGCGGGGACCACGCCCTTGAGCGCAGCCTGGGTGATGGGCAGGCTTTGAATGCTCAGGTAGCTGGCGCTCATCAGGAGCGCGATCGACACGCTTGGGGCGAGCAGTCCGAGGAGCGACACCACGACGCCGCGCGCGCGGTGAAATCGCCAGCCGAGGAGCGTGGTGAGGGCCAGCAGGTTCATTCCCGGCACCAGTTGAACCATGGCGCTGAGCTGGGCATATTCTTCAGGCTCAACAACCTTCAAGCGTTGGACAAACGTCTGCTGGATGAGATAAGACGTCGCAGCGCCGCCGCCAAACGACTGCGCGCCGATCGAAAGCCAAAGCCGGAACAGGCGCCCCAACCCAGGCGGCGCGGGTAACGCGATCATGACCGGGCTAAGCCGCCGGCGAAACGGGCGGCTCGCCCGGCAGCCCTTCATGCGACTGCGCGCGGAGCCGGTCAATTCCCGCCATAGCCGCTTCGCCGGCCTCTACCGAGTCCCAGATGGCGCCAAGCTGCATCAAGCCGGCGATCTCGATCTCGGACATCTCCGCGCCGGCCGCGTCGAGGTCGGCGCACAATTGGCGCAGACTTCGATTCATCACCATCTGAACGGCCTTTTCGGCCATTTCGATCTGGTCATCAAGCAGGGAAACGACACGAGCGTAGTTGTCTATGGGCATCGCAGTTTATTGGCCTCCCCATGAGTGTAGCCGAAAAGAGTCTATTTCTGGCAGCGATACTCGCCCTCTGCGCGTGGCTGCTGAAAAGCTGTCAAGTTCCGGTCGGCGCCCCGTTGCGGCGCCGTCCAGAGACAGGCTGGGC
>JBDSIP010000222.1:0-2665 GCA_039917915.1 Thermoflexales bacterium | reverse complement strand
AGTGAGGATGCGGCTTGCGGTCGCGCGGCATGGTCAAATGTAGGCGCGGCCTTCAGGCTGCGCCTACAAGATACGCGCTGTAGCGCTCGAGCAAGGTGAGCTGGTTCGCCGCCCGGTCGCGATTTTGATCGGGATAGGCCGTGACGTAGTAGTCGTCATCGTTTAGGTGATCGGTGAGAAAGCGCAGCACCTGCATGAAGATCATGACCTGACCGGCGACGGAGAACAGCCCGCGCTCGCCGGCAGTCAGGGTATCGCCCATTCCGTCGAGATAGCCGGCCTCGACGGCAGCATAGATTTCCGTCCGGATCGTAATGTCGTTCAGGTCGCGATGGTTCTCGTCGACCGGGCACACATACGTCCGCAGCATGTCGCCGACATCGCTGAGCACTGTGCCGGGCATGACTGTGTCCAGATCGACGACGCACACGCCCTTGCCCGAGCGCGCGTCGAAGAGCACGTTGCTGATCTTGGTGTCGTGGTGCATCAGCCGGGCGATCAGCGCCCCCGAAGCCATCGCCGCGCGATACGCATCGGCGATGCCCAGGTTCGCCCGGGCCTGTTCGATCAACGCCGCGCAGGCGGCGATGCGATCGCGGTTGCCCTCGCGCAGACTGCGCTCGAACTGAGCCACCCTCAGGTCGAGATCGTGAAAGCGCGGGATGGTCTGCTTGATCGCCTTGATGGGCAGACAACTCAGGCGCCGAGCAAACAGGCCAAACTGGCGGGAGGCTTCGAAGGCGATGACCGCGTCGGTGACGGTGTCGTGACTGACGGTATAGGTGACGAACGAAAAGAGGCGGAAATATCGGCCGTTGGCCGGGTGCCGGAATTGAGTCGCTCCGCCCGGGCTCGCGACAGGGTGCGCAAACGCCGCCGCGGGGTTATGGACGCGAAACGCAGCTGAAATCGCGCGCAGGTTGGCGTCGAGCAGAGCCGGATCGGCGAAGACCCGGGTGTTGATCTCCTGCAAAACGTACTCCGGCATGGCGCCCCGCGCCAGGGTGAACGTGCGATGGATCAGACCGCGGCCAAGTGGGGCCGCGCGCAGTTCCGCCGGCAGCCCGAAGAAAGCGAGGATGTCCCCGGCCGGGAGCGGCTCAAGCGCCATTGCGCGGCCGCACGATCATCTTCAGCCCGCCCCTGGGCCGGATCGTGAAGAGCTGCTCGGCCCGGACCGTTTGTTTCGGCGCCAGCGTCAGGCGGAAGCGCTGCAGGATCGTGATCAGGATTAGGCGAGCCTCCATCATCGCGAAGGTGTTGCCAATGCATACCCGCGGGCCGGCCCCGAATGGCAGATAGGCATGCTTCGGGATGTCCGCCTCGCGCGCGGGGCTGAAGCGCTCGGGATCGAAGCGCAGGGGATCCGGGAAGAAGGCGGCATTCCGGTGCATGGTGTAGGTCGAGATCGCAATGTTGCTGCCTTTCGGGATGTGATATCCGCCCAGCTCGATGTCGTGGAGGGGCTCACGGGCAACCCCGGCGGCCGGCGGATACAGGCGGATGGCCTCCTTCACGACCATTTCGCTGTAGGGCAGGCGGGCGAGATCGGCCATGACCGGCGGCCGGCTCCCCAGCGCGGCCACTTCGTTCATCAGCTTGGCTTCAACCTCCGGATTCTGCGACAGCAGATAGAACGCCCAGTCCAGCGCGTTGGCGGTGGTCTCGTGCCCGGCGACAAACAACGTCATGACCTCATCTCTGAGCTGCCGCGCGCTCATCGGGTTGCCCTCGTCGTCGCGGGCGTCGAGGAGCATCGACAGCAGATCGCCGCTGTCGGCATGTTTGCGATGCTTGGCGATGATGCCGTCCACGATGGCGAACAATGCGCGCAGGGCGGCCTCCTCGCGGCGGCGGCGGGTTTTGAAGAGCTTCTCCCAAACCGGCGCGTAGCTGTTGAGCCGATCGTTGGCGGCCTCCAGAATGACGTAAGTGAACGCGCCAATGCGCCTGGCCTGGTCGCGGACATCAATCCCGAAGAGGGTCTTGTTGACAATGCCGAGGGTGATTGCGAGCATGTCCTGGGCGATGTCGCGGGTCTCGCCGCTCTCCCAGTCGGTGATGTGATCGAGGGCCTGGCGGACCATGGTTTCGCCGTACGCCGCGATGCGCTGGAAGTGGAAGGCCGGCTGGGCGAGCTTGCGCTGGCGGCGCCAGAAATCGCCCTCGCTGGTCAGCAGGCCGTTCCCGATCAGCTCGCCGACGGCGTTGCGCAGCATCTGGGCTTTGTGGAACTCGGCGTGGCGCTCGACCAGGATTTCGTGGGCGAGCTTCGGGTCGCTGACGACGTAGGTGACCGTGTCGCCGAAGTGGATGCCGTACAGCGGCCCGTATGTTGCGGCGTTGTCGACGATGAATTTCAGGGAGTCGAAGGGCAGGCGCACTGGCGAGAGGGCGGTGAGGACGCGGGTGAAGCCCGGCACAACCGGGCCGGGCGGGCGGTGAGAGGCGGTTGCCATGTTGGCGCCGATGATAGGCGATGTTTACCCCAACCTGGCAAATAGACGCCAACGGTTCGCGAATCTCCGGGGCGGGTGCCAGCGGGCTTGACGTGCTCGCGCCGGTCGGCACGCCCATCCATGTGGGGGCCTCCGGCCGGGTCGCCGCTGTCCAGGAGTTCAAGGTGCGTGGCCTGGTGGTCATCGTCGACCACGGACGAGGGGTC
>JBDSIP010000221.1:0-2882 GCA_039917915.1 Thermoflexales bacterium | reverse complement strand
GTCAGGATCTCTGCATGCAGAGACAGGTCTTCCCGGTCCGGATCGGTGTCGGCGCCAAGGGCTTTCGAGGTGGCGTCGCTGGGAATCAGGGGTTTCATAAACCGAACATAGGAGCTGACGGGGCTCCCGTCGATCATAATTGTGAACAATATTTCGGTTGCTGTCAGATAAATTGAATGCAATACAACCAGGAGCAGACGAGGAAGCCATGACTCAGCATCAAGGACGCCATTTCCTGCAAATTCCCGGCCCGAGCCCGGTGCCGGACCGGGTGCTGCGCGCCATGGACATGCCGGTGATCGATCATCGCAGCTCCCAGTTTGCAGAGCTGGGCAAGGCGGTCTTCGAAGGCTGCCGGCAGATATTCAAGACCGCCGGCCCGGTGCTCATTTTTCCCTCCTCGGGCACCGGCGCCTGGGAGGCGGCGATCGTCAATACGCTGTCGCCCGGCGACAGGGTCCTGATGGTAGAGACCGGCCATTTCGCGACGCTGTGGCGGCAAATGGCGGCGCGCTGGGGCATCGAGGTTGATTTCATGCCCGGCGACTGGCGCCACGGCGCCGATCCCGTTGCGATCGAGGCCGCGCTGGCGCAGGATTCAGCCCGTGCCATCAAGGCGGTAATGGTGGTGCACAACGAAACCTCCACTGGCGTGACCAGCCGTGTCGGCGATATCCGCGCCGCGATGGACAAGGTCGGCCATCCCGCCTTGCTGCTTGTCGATACCATCTCCTCACTTGGCTCGATCGACTACCGGCACGACGAGTGGAAGGTCGACGTCACCGTCAGTTGTTCGCAGAAAGGCTTCATGCTGCCGCCGGGGCTCGGCTTCAACGCGATCTCGGAGAAGGCCCGGGCCGCGGCCAAAACCAACAAGATGCCGCGGTCCTACTGGGACTGGGAAGAGATGCTGAAGCCCAACGCGGCCGGCTTCTTTCCCTACACGCCGGCCACCAACCTGCTTTACGGCCTGCGCGAAGCCATGGCGATGCTGCTGGAGGAGGGCTTGGATGCGGTGTTCGCCCGGCATAAGCGCCTTGCGGCTGCCACCCGCACCGCCGTCGCGCATTGGGGCCTCGAGGTGGTTTGTCTTGAACCGGCCGAATATTCACCGGTTCTGACGGCCGTGATGATGCCGCCGGGGCACGACGCCGACCAGTTCCGCAAGACCGTGCTCGACAATTACAACATGTCGCTCGGATCCGGATTGTCAAAACTCGCCGGCAAGGTGTTCCGCATCGGCCATCTCGGTGAGTGCAACGAACTCACCTTGATGGGAGCGCTGTCCGGCGTTGAGATGGGGCTCTCCGCCGCAGGCGTGCCGCATCGGGCCGGCGGCGTCGAAGCCGCGATGAAGTATCTTGAAGGGCGAACGGAAACCAATGCTCCCACGCATCTCAAGGTGATCGGCAGTTAACTGCCGATGGCGGCTCCCCGACCGTGCCTGAGCGGCCTCGGAAGGTTGTAGCGTGCGCTGCGGGCACGGCCTGCAAAGTTGTGTGACCCTATGATGAAGCCAACGGTTTGATCTTTGCGATGTCCTTGCCTCTCTTGCATCCGGGTTTCGGACTTGCAGGGCAGCCGGGCCTCGTTATGCATTGACGGGGCCCGCCGGGCGGGGGACAAGCCCGCCGAATAGTGATATTCGAGCGGCTCGCGAAGCCAGAATACCCCCGGGAAGGACGCCACATGACCCTGCACACTGGTAGGCATTTTCTACAGATTCCAGGCCCGACCAACATCCCCGACCGGGTGCTGCGGGCCATGGACATGCCCGGCATGGATCATCGCAGCGCCGAATTCGCCGAGCTTGGCTTTGCGGTGATGGCGGCCTCGCAGCGCATGTTCCGCACCAAGCAGCCGGTGCTGATCTTTCCGTCGTCGGGGACCGGGGCGTGGGAAGCTGCGATCGTCAATACGCTTTCGCCGGGCGACAAGGTGCTAATGGCCGAGACCGGCCAGTTCGCCGTGCTGTGGCGCGGCATCGCCGAAAAATTCAAGCTCGATGTCGAATTTGTGCCGGGCGACTGGCGGCGCGGGGCCGATGTGGAGCAGATCGAGGCGCGGCTCGCGGCCGATCGCCAGCACGGGATCAAGGCAGTGATGGTCGTGCACAACGAGACATCGACCGGCTGCGTCACCCATCCGCTCGATGTCCGCAGGGCCATGGATCGGGCCAAGCATCCAGCTCTGCTGATGGTCGATACCATTTCCGGTATCGGTTCGCAGGAATACGAGCACGATGCCTGGGGCATCGACGTGTCGGTCGGCGGTTCGCAAAAGGCCCTGATGCTGCCGCCGGGCCTCAGCTTTAACGCGGTGTCGGAAAAGGCGCTGGCAGTGGCCAAAGCCAGTCCGTCCATGCGGTCCTATTGGGATTGGCAGGAAGTCATTGCCTTCAACAAGGTGGGCACCTGGCCCTACACCCCGGCGGTCAACCTTCTGTATGGACTGAAAGAAGCCATCGCGATGCTCGAGGAAGAGGGGCTCGATAACGTCTTCGCGCGGCACAAGCGTCATAGTGCCGCGACGCGCGCGGCGGTGAAAGCCTGGGGATTGGAAACGCAGTGCCAGGATCCGCACGCCCATTCCCCGGCGCTGACCGGCGTGGTGGTGCCGGACGGGCATGACGCCGACCATTTCCGCAAGGTCGTGCTCGAGAACTTCGACATGTCGCTCGGCACCGGCCTCAACAAGATCAAGGGCAAGGCGTTCCGGATCGGCCATATCGGGCATTTCAACGACCTGATGCTGATGGGCACGCTGGCCGGCGTCGAGATGGGTCTCGACCTCGCCAAGGTGCCGCATCGCAGCGGCGGCGTGCTCGCCGCCATGGAAGTGCTGAAGGGACGCGACGTGGTGCCGATGCAAAAGGCGGCGGT
>JBDSIP010000220.1:0-4612 GCA_039917915.1 Thermoflexales bacterium | reverse complement strand
CTTGGAACTCCTAACAGAACCGGATGTCGCCTCCGGAGCTGGTATTGTTGGTGGCTCCCAGGTCCGTTAGCCCGTCATGATTCAACCCTCCTCACCTGACGCCGCCACTCGCTCGCTGAACCGCGCGCGGCTTGTCGACCTTGGACAGCAGCTCGCCGGGTCGTTTGATCCCGACACGGTCCTGTCGATCCTCGCCAAGACCGTTGCCGAGGCCCTTTCCTTGCCCTATGTTGCCGTCTACGTCAACCGGCAGGATTCTGGCGAATATGTCCTGGCGGCCCAATTTCCGTCGGGGTTGGGTGAGGAGGATCCCACCCAGTGGTCGTCGTCGCTGCTTTCGGGATCCATGCCAAATACCGAGTTCCCGATGGGAGGCTATCAGATCCTCGCCATCACCCGCCAGGACGAGGCACTCGGATATCTTGTGATCGCCCCCCCGGCTCCGAATCGCGTGCTGAGTCCCGAGGATCGTGAGTTGCTTCGCGAATTGACCCGCCAGGTGGCGCCGGCGGTTGGAGTGGTGCGAACCGTGTTTGACTTGCGGCGCGCCTGCGAACGGCTCGTTTTGACCCGCGAGGAAGAACGCCGACGCCTGCGCCGCAATCTGCACAACTCGATTGGCCCGACCCTCGCCGCCCTGAACCTGCGGGCTGGATCGGTGCGGGCCATGATCTCGCGCGATCCGGCCGCTGCCGAGAACGAGATGATTGAGCTTCGCCAGCAGATTCGTAATATCATCACCGATATCCGCCGGGTGGTGTATGACCTGCGCCCGCCGGTGCTCGATGAGCTCGGTCTGCGGGCCGCCCTCCGTGAGCAATGCTCCCAGTTCACCACCGGCGGCCTGCGCGTAGCGCTCGATTGCCCGGACGCCTTTCCGCCGATCTCCGCCGCGGTGGAAGTGGCTGCATATCGGATCGTGCAGGAAGGATTGTCGAACGTCGCCCGGCATTCGCGCGCCGGGCAGGCAACCGTGCGGATCGGCTTTGGGGATGGGTTTGTCCGCATCGAGGTCACCGACGATGGGGTGGGCGTCCTGGAGACCCAGCGGGCCGGTGTTGGCGTGACCTCGATGCGCGAATTGGCGGTCGAAATTGGCGGAACATGCGTCCTGGAGCCCGCGCCGGGCGGTGGTTCGCGCGTGCGCGCGAATTTGCCCATGGATCTGCGCGGCGCGGAACGGCCACCATCCGCTCAATCAAGGGGGTGAGATGACTCAAGCGTCTATACGTGTCCTGCTTTGTGATGATCATCGATTCTTTCGCGATGGTGTGCGCTCCCTGCTGTCGACGATTCCCGATATCGAGGTCGTTGGCGAGGCCAACAACGGCGATGAATGTGTGACCCGGGCCGCCGAGAAACACCCGCACGTGATTCTGATGGACGTCCAAATGCCCGGCCTCAATGGCGTCGATGCGACACGGCGGATCCTGCGCGACACCCCTGATGTCGGCGTGGTGATGCTGACGATGTTTGAGGATACCGACTTGATGCTCTCGGCCATGCGGGCCGGCGCACGCGGTTACATTCTGAAGGACGCCGACGAAGAGGAACTCATCCGGTCAGTCCGCGCGGTCGCCCGGGGCGAGGCGCTTTTTGGGCCAGCGGTCGCCCGCCGTCTGCTCAACTATGTCACGGATGTCGTTCCCGCCTCGAAGCCTAATCCGTTCCCCGAGCTGACGGATCGTGAGCGCGATGTGCTTACCGGTCTTGCCCAGGGGCTCACGAATCAGGACGTGGCGGATCGCATGGAGCTCAGCCTGAAGACGGTGCGTAATCACGTTTCCAGTATTCTGACCAAGTTGCGGGTCGTCGATCGGGCAGAGGCGATCTCCCGCGCTCGCGATGCCGGTCTGGCGTCCTAAAGAATGTCTGAGACATTCATACCAGACAGTTTCTGCAGGCGACAGGGCCCGGCGCCGCTGGGCCCTGTCGCCTGCAAATAACTTCGTTTCGAGTTCTCAGGCCGCGACGCGCGAGGTGAGGACCTTCCCGGATGGCGCGCCGCGCAGCAGATACGGCCCGGCAAAGGCCGGGAGCACGACGCTCTCGAATCGATCCAGCGTCATGATTTGGCCAGCCTGTGACACCTCGATTTGGCCTTCCACGGCCGTCACGGCATGGAATGATTCGCGCGCCGTGTCGCAGGCGACGGGATTCCGGGAAAGCGTCCTGGACTCCAACACGAAATACGGGCAGCGTCCGAGTTCACGGGCTTCGCCCGGCCTGGCCGCCGCCGCCCGAAGCAAACCCGGCGCCATCGCGGGATCGGTCACCGCGATGGATTGGGCGACGTGCAGGGATCGTCCGGCTGCTGCCGGGCGGTCCCAGTCCCATACCCGATACGTAATATCGCTGGTCTGCTGAACCTCATAGACAAGCAGCCCGGGCCCAAGCGCGTGAAGCGTCCCGGCCGGCATCAAGACTGTGTCGCCCGCTTCGACATCGACGCTCGCGGCAACATCGAGCACCGTCCCGTTCTGGATGGCGGCCGCGAGCGCAGCCCGGTTCGTCCCCGCCTTCACGCCTGCGATCAGCCGCGCGCCCGGGGCGGACTCCAGAATGCTCCAGGCTTCAGTCTTTCCAAAGTGACCGGGACCTTCCAGGCGGAGGGCTTCCTCATCGTTCGGGTGGACCTGCACCGACAGCCAGTCCTGACAGTCCAGGATTTTGATCAGGAGCGGAAAGCGGTTGCCCGTGCGCGCCAGCGGAACAAACCCCAGGAGTTCGGCCCCAAGCGCGTTCGAGACATCCGCCAGGGTGCGGCCCGCATAGGGGCCGCCGACCACCCGGTTGCCCTCGTGTACGATCCACGCCTCGCCAATCGGATTGGCGCCCGGGCGCAGGCGCTGGCCCCCCCACACACGCTCGCGGTAATCGATGCTAAGTCGAAACATCATCCGATTGTATCGGCTGATGCTGGGAAAACCACCGCCCTCCCCAACGATATGAGCCGAAATCGATCGTCCCGGGCGAAGCCGCGGACGATCGATTTCGGCAAAATGTCCTGCCTGGCGGGCATGAGCGCACTAAAATGCGAGCATGCAAGCCCCCGAAATCGTCGTCGTCGGATCGTCGAATATGGACTTGATCACCTACGCCCCGCGCCTGCCGGCCCCGGGCGAAACGTTAATGGGCACCCGCTTTCAGACTGGTTATGGCGGCAAAGGCGCAAACCAGGCGGTGGCCGCCGCGCGCATGGGCGCTTCGGTCGCAATGGTTGCCCGGGTTGGCGCCGATGTGTTTGGCGCCGACATGCTTGCGAACTTCGCGGCTCAGGGGATCGACGTTTCGCATGTGTCGCGGACCGAGGGCGTGTCGTCTGGAGTGGCGCCCATCGCCGTCGATGACGCCGGGCGGAACGCCATTATCGTCGTCTCCGGAGCAAACGCTCTTTTGACACCCGCGGATGTTGACGCCGCGGCGCCGCTTATCGGCCGCGCGCGGGTGCTGCTATGCCAGCTCGAAGTGCCGCTTGAAACCAGCCTGCGCGCGCTCGCGATTGCCCGCGCAGCCGGCGTCCTGACGATCCTGAATCCCGCCCCGGCTCCGGCATCGCTCCCCGACACGCTTCTCGGCGCCTGCGACCTGATATGCCCAAACGAAACCGAGGCTTCCGCGATCACCGGTATCCCGGTCAGCGACGCGGTCTCGGCTGAGGCTGCCGGTCGGGCGCTCGTGGCGCGGGGGGCAAAGGCGGCGATTGTGACCCTCGGCGCGGCGGGATGCCTGTATGTCTCGGCGACTGAGACCTGGCGCGCGGCTGCCCCGGTCGTGACCGCCGTCGATACGACGGGCGCGGGCGACTGTTTTCTGGGCAGCCTGGCGTTCTACCTGGCCTGCGGGGCCGGACTGCGGGATGCAGCGACCCGGGCTGCGGTCGTCGCCGCGCTGAGCGTGCAGCGCCCGGGCACGCAAACCAGCTACCCGCGCGCCGCCGATCTGCCAACAGAATTGCGGATGGTTAGCCAAACGCTATAGGCATATCGTCGTCATTTGTCCGGCGGCGATACTCCCCAGCGAAGAAGCTGATGGGTCTACATAACATGACCCGGGTGAGAAGTCAGGCGATGCGCGGCGTTAATGCGACCTCTACTGCGACCGCGACCGGGGCCTGGAATGCCCGTCTGAGTGGACAAAGGCCTCCGGCCCGACCGGGTTTCCGCAAGGGCGTGCCGAAACTGCCGGAGGCCCCCCGTCGTCAAAGAAGCGGCCTGATATCCGACAAGAATCGCGATGCGCTCTTCGGGAGCATTGTCACCAAGACTTTGGCGCTGGGCGGCGTCGTGCATGCGATTAGAGGTCAAAGGCGCGGCCTCGAATCTCGCGAATCATCTCGAAACGTTGCAATCGGAGCAGTCGTTCAGGTGGCAGGATACCGATGGTGTCACCTCGGTATCTGAGTCGCATGCGCAGGCTGTCGTGCGCTACGTCAAGAAACAGCAAGAGCATCACGCATTTTGAGGCACGCCCAAAGCAAGGCAGGAGGATGACGGCTGATGATTCTGCGCGGATTTGGCTTTGCATCGCGCGACCTGTTGGCGCGCAGGCCTCCGGCACCTTAGGCCGGGGCCTTCCGGGCCCCGATCGGCGTCAAAGCCGCTTGACAGAA
>JBDSIP010000219.1:0-3192 GCA_039917915.1 Thermoflexales bacterium | reverse complement strand
GGTCGTCGCCGCGCTGGCGCGCCGCCTCGCGCATCTTCTCGTCGCACAGATAGGCCATGTTGGTGTCGTCCATCTGCACATAGGTGCAGCCGGCGTCGGCCAGCGACTGCAGCTCGTCGCCATAGGCGCGCGCGACGTCGTCGTAGAACTCCGGATCCAGCTCGGGATAGTGCTCGCGGCTGATGCCGGCGCGCCCGCCGCGAAAGTGCAGCATGGTCGGCGACGGGATCGTGACCTTGGGCGTGCGCCCGGCGGTGACCTGGCTTTTCAGGTACTCGAAGTCGGCGCGCTGGATGTCCTTCAAGTGGCGCACCTTGTCGATGACCCGCATCACCGGCGGGGCCAACTCCTCCGTGCCGTCGGGCTTGACGATCGTCACCGGGATATCGGTCTTGACACCGCCGAGCCGCTCCAGGAAGTCGATGTGGAAGTAGGTTCGACGGAACTCGCCGTCGGTGATGCTTTGGAGGCCGACGTCTTGCTGAAACTTGACGATCTCGGTGATCGCCCGGTCCTCGACCGCGCGGAGTTGCTCGGGCGTGATGGCCCGCGCCGCGGCCTGAGCGCGCGCGTCCAGCAGGTATTTGGGACGCAGGAAGCTGCCGACGTGGTCGGCGCGAAAGGGCGGTTGGTTTCGGGTTGTCATCGGGCCTCCGAAGTGCGAGCGCGCGAGCGCCAAGTTTGGTGCGGCGGGTGCGACATCCTGATTCGGAAGTATGTCGTACGAGCTACGGGGATTGACAGCCGGCACCCGCCGACACAGCATTCACGATGCGGCGGCAAGCGCAACCCCATGCGAGACCGCATCGCACATCTCGGGAGCAAGCACATGAACAGTTCCTTGTCTGGACCATCGCTGCGCGCGGCCTGCAGGTCCGTGCTTGTTCTTGCCGCAGCCTTCGGCGCTGCGGGGTCGGCGTTGGCGGTCAACCCGAGCCTGGTTGCCAAGGTGGAGCCCATCCCTTCGACAGTAACCCACAATACAGGCACGTACCCCACTTATGCGGCGTACCAGGTCACCGTCACCAGCTACAAGCCGAACCCGGTCGCCGGTGTGCGCTTTGTCGGGTCGGTCACGGTCACGGGCAGCACGCAAACCGCAACCCTCGCCGGGAAGATCAGCGACGCGGTGACGTGCATCGATGGCGGCCCGACACGCACATTCGACTGTCAGATCGGCCCGCTGCCCGGTGCAGGCGCTTCGAAAACCTTCACGGTCATTCTCAATGCACCCAGCGACGGCACTGCAATCAACCTGACCTGGGACATCTTCTTCGACGAGAGCGGCTCCGGCGGCGCCGATGCCGGCCTGGGGACGGTAACCACGACGCTTGCTGCAAGTAGCACGAAAGTGATTACTTCGTTCATCCTGCCCGAAGGTTCGACCTTCGGCACCGGCAACGGGATTGCTAGTGGTTCAAGCAATCCCTCGGCCACGACAGTGAAGGTGCCCGCCTCCGGGGTGGCGACGACGGCTAGGATCGAGGAGAGCGACGCAGCGACAGAGCCATGTGCGCCGAACCTTCTCACCCCCCGGTGCTTTAAGTCAGACGTCAGCGTGCCCGGTAGTTACCCAGCGGGCTCGGTCGCAACGTTCACTGGACTGGTTATAACCTTGTGGAGAGATTCGCTCACCCTTAATAAGGGAGCGAAGGCAGAGGACTATTCCGTATATTATAACGATAGCCAGAACGCGCTCAAGATGTGCAGTGACCCTACGTTTTCTCCCCTGGGCCTGCCATACACCCATAACCCCTGCATCTCAACCCGCGAGATCATCACGAAGAGGCGCGCGCAAGACTTGGGCTTGCCAGCTGAGGCAATTGGCGATTTGCGCGTGGAGGCCTGGGCTTTCGATAACGGAATCTGGCGGTTTTGACGACCCGCCGAAGTTGAATAAGGTGGGGCCGCGCAAAATTGCCGGCCCTTTTTCATAGTCGACTCGTATATAGGCCCACGGGCTACGCCCACGCATCGAGCAGCGCCCGCGATCGGGCGGTGGAAACAATGTCCCCCTTGGAGACATACTGCTCGATGGCCTCGCGCATCGACTGACGCGCTTCGTCGTAGCGCCCCGCCATGCCTAGCACCGTTGCGAGTTCGGCCCATGCGTCGGCCTGCAACACCGGCATATCGGTTTGGCGCGCCAGGGCTAGCGCATCGCGCGCGAGCGCTTCGGCGACCACCAGGTCACCGGACCTGGCAATGATCGGCGCGCGAACGAGCCGCCACATCGCCTGGGGTTCTATATCGCCTTCCGCAGCAATGGCCTCGGCGACCTTGGAGAGTTCCAGCGCTTCTGCATCGCGCCCCTGATCACGTACCAGCCGCGATAGCAGAGCCGCCATCGATGGCAGGAAATACTTCTCTCCCATCTGCGATAGGAAGCTGTAATCGGCGCGGACTTCCTGCTCGGCGCCCGCCAAGTCGCCGGCAAGCAGTTCGATGCGGGCCAAGTCCAGGGCAGTGGAGGCGGCGTTGACTCCCTGTCCGAGATCGCGGAGGAGGGCCCGGCCCTGGCGACACAGCGAGCGCGCCTCTTCAAACTCGCCGTTCATTGCCCGGAGTTGGGCGATGGTGCACATCACGACGCTTTCGGCCTGACGGTCGCTGAGTCCGTCGGCAATGACTCGCTCGCACTGCACGATTGCCTGGCGCACTGGCATCGATCCGAACAGAGCACTGATCGAGACCCCCATTGCGCTGCGAGCGGCAAGTCGTTCGTCGCCGGCAAGTCGGGCAAAAGTCATCGAATGACCTACCGCTTCATTGGCCTGTGCAAGACGCCCCGCCGTGCCGTGCACGAAGGAGATGATCCGCCAGGCATTGGCCAGCTCGTAGTGCGCGCTCTCGCGTTCAAGCACCGGGATTGCCTCGCCGGCAACGCGCAGGATCTCTTCGCTCCAGTTGCCGGGTTCGGCGCTGTATAAGCGGATTAGCAATTCCAGCAGCCTCGACCATGCGTTGACCCGAGGGTCGGCAACGTGTTCGGACTTCAGGCAGGCCTCGGTCAAAACGGCGCGCGCATCCGGAAACTCGCCCAGATCGATCAGAACCTCGGCAAATTCGGGCAGCAGCGTGAGTCGCTTCGGATCGTCCTTGGGCATCAGGCCGATCGAGCGCCGATACAGACTCGCTGCCGCGTGCGTGTCGCCGCGCGCGAAGGCCCGCCGGCCGGCATTCGACAAGCGC
>JBDSIP010000218.1:0-3397 GCA_039917915.1 Thermoflexales bacterium | reverse complement strand
GCCCGCGCGCCTGACAGCGCGATCGCGCCCGCCCACACGCCGGTCGCGCTGACGGGCGCCAGCGGCGGGTTGATCCGGTATTCCGCAAAACGGATGTTCCCAATCCATTCCTCGCCAGCCTTGTGGGCATGCCCGGCCAGCCAGCGCTCGTAGCGGCTCTCGGGGTCTGCCTCGCGCTCGCCGTAGTACAGGACGTAGATGCGGTCCGCGCCCGCGGATGCGCGCGATAGCGCTGTGTCCGCGACGGTATCGTCGGCCGCCAGATAGGGCACGGGGAAGGACCGGGCCGGTTCCGGGTCGTAATAAGTGTAGACCTCCCACTGATTCGGCCCGCTGAACCACACCCGGTCGCCCGGGCGGACATCGGCCAGCACCCGCCGGGCAATGCCGCGATAGTCGTCGCGGGCATAGGCCGGGTTGTTGTAGAGGTTGTTCAGGCTGCCAGCGAGTGTGGCGCTGGCGAGGATCACGGCCCCGGCGAGCGCGGCGGGCCGGGTCCAGCGCAACACATCCGAGCGGATGCCGATCCTGGCGGCCAGCGTTGGGAGCCCGCGCGCGGCCAGCAGGGCCAGCGGCAACACGCACACCAGCAGGAACTTCAGATACGACTCGCGATACAGCTTGAAGACAAACAGCAGGGCGAACGGGACGAGGGCGAGGGCCAGGGGAAGCAGCGCGCGACGACGCGCTTCCGCGGGCGCGGCGGCGAGGCCGAGCGCCGATAGCGCGCCCAGGGCGACCAGGGGCAGCGCGGCATCGGCGGTGGGCAGGGTGCGCCCGGCGGCCACCCACCGGAGCGCGTCCAGGATGGCGGGGCCCAAAGCATACGCCTGGGGGGCGACCGTCCACCCCTGAATCTGGCGCAGGGCGATCGGAAGCCAGGGCCCGAACAGGGTGATGGCGGCCAGATTGGCCAGCGCCCAGGCCAGCAGCGCCCGCGGCTGGCGGATTTGGGCTTCCCGATCGGTCAACCCCGCCAGCCCAAGCGCGACGGCTTGGGCGATCATGACGAAGGGGTAGGCGTAGTGGGTATACAGCCCCGCCGCGGTAGCGAGGGCATACACCACCGGGCCGGCAAGCCGGCGGGCGCGGGTGGGCGCGCCTGCGCTGCCGCGGGTTGCCAGGGTCGCGATCCAAACGCTTGATAGCGCCGCCCACAGGGCCAGCATGGCGTACATCCGCGCTTCCTGGCTGTAGTAGATGGCGAAAGGAGAAATCGCGACGAGCGCGGCGGCGGCCAGGCCGATCCGGCGCGAGAACAAACGCCGGCCGAGCAGCCAGGCCAGGCCCACGATCCCGATCCCACAGGCCGCCGAGAGCGAGCGCAGGGCGGTTTCACTGGCCCCGAACAGACCGCGCCACAAGCTCAGCGCGAGGTAGTAGAGCGGCGGGTGGATGTCGCCGGCGGCGCCCTCCAGGATGAGCTGGATCGAACGCTCGGCAATGCGGGCGCTATTGCCCTCGTCGTACCACAGCGATTGGGCGTCGATGCGGTAGAAGCGCAGGCCGGCCGCCAGCAGCAGGATGGCGGCGAGACAGAGCGTTTCGGCGGCGGGCGCGCGGCGCGATTCCGGGACCGCGTTTGGCTCGAGGGGCATCTCGCTCGATTCTACGCGGCGGAAGTTGAATTCAACGATTCTCAAAGCGCAGACCGTGACCGCGCACCGTCACGATGTAGTCGTGGTCGGGGTCGCGCTCGGTCAGCCGGTCGCGCAGGCGGCGGACCAGGGCGTCGATGGCCTGTTCGCTCACCCCATAGGCGCTCTCGCCCTCCCACACATGCTCGACCAGTTGCTGGCGGGGGACCACCCCGCCATTGGCGTCGATGAGCATCTCGAGCAGGCGGTACTGCTGGAGCGAGAGAGGCGGGTCGAGCTCCATCTCGGCCACGAAGATGCGCCGTCCTTCCTTGTCGAGGCGGATGCCGCGCACCGCGGCCTTCATCCCCCGGCTGATGGGGCGCGCGTTGAGCGGGGCGGTGGCGTCGCTGCCGACAAAGGCGATCTTGACCGACAGGGCGATCTGAATCTCATCGCCGTCCTGGAGCATCTTCGGCTCGCGCAATTCCTTGCCGTTGAGAAAAGTGCCGTTCTTGCTCTCGAGGTCGGTCAGGAGGAAGCCGGTCTCGGTCCGCTCGATTTTGGCGTGTTTGCGCGAGACCTGGCGCTCGGGGAGGAGCAGGTCGGTCTCGCCGGCCTCGCGGCCGATGATGACGACATCGCTGTCAAGGAGCCAGCGCTCGCCGGCCTTCTGCCCATTCTGGATGATGAGCATCGGTGCGTCCTGATTCATGTGCCCGCATTTTAGCGGGTGGGGGCTGACCTGTCAGGTGACCGAGGCCGCCGGCTGACCTGTCAGGTGACCGGGGCCGCCGGCTGACCTGTCAGGTGGCAGTCCGCTCACAGGAACCTGTCAGGTCGGCCCCCCAGCCGGTAAAATCCACAACGTGTTGACCATCGGCGCCACCCTGCGCAATCGCTACCGCATCGTCAGCTCCATTGGGCAGGGAGGGATGGGCTCGGTGTATCTGGCCGAGGACCTCCGCCTGGAGGGCCGCAAATGCGCGCTTAAGGCCGTCCGAATCGACCCCAACGCCAGCGAGACCGCGATCGAGCAGCTCCAGCATCAGTTTCGGCACGAGGCCAGCATCCTGGCCCGTCTCGATCACCCCAATCTCCCGAAGGTTTCGGACTATTTCACCGAGAACACCCTCGACTACCTGGTCATGGACTACGTGGCCGGCAAGGACCTCAAGGAACTCATGGACGACGCCCGCCGCAACGGGCGGATGCTGTCGGAGTTCGAGGTGTTGAATTGGGCCCGCCAGTTGTGCGACGCGCTGGAGTACATGCACACTCAGGAGACGCCGGTGCTGCACCGCGACATCAAGCCCGGCAATATCCGGCTCGCCCCCAGCGGGGTGATCAAGCTGGTCGACTTCGGGCTGGTCAAGCTGGTCGGCAAGGACGACTCGCGCACGATCACGGTTTTGCAGGGGCGCGGCACTGCCGCCTACACCCCGCTCGAGCAATACGGCGAAGATGACGCCCACACCGACGCGCGCTCGGACATTTACTCGCTGGGCGGCACGTTGTACCACCTGCTCACCAACCAGGCCCCAGCCGAGGCCAAGCAGCGTTTTCTCAAGCCCGCCGCGCTATTGCCCATGCGCGAGCTCAACCCGGCCGTCAGCGAACGGGTCGAGACCGCCGTGATGCAGGCCATCGCCATGCACCCCGACGATCGGCATGCGACCGTGGCCGAGTTCCGCGATTGCCTGTTTGGCGACGGCGCGCCCCGCCCACAAGACAAGCCGCCCCAGGCCAGCGCAGCTGATGTCATCCGGGCCAATGCGGTTTGGATCGCGCTTGCGCTGGTGGCCGCGGTGGCTGGGCTG
>JBDSIP010000217.1:0-5289 GCA_039917915.1 Thermoflexales bacterium | reverse complement strand
GTGAGCTTGTCGAAGGGCCCGGCCAGGTCAATATGCTCAGCCAGCTCCGTGCGTATAGCCCATGGACCCACACGGCAAGCTCGGGATCCAGTTGGGCGCACTTTTGGGGTCGTTCGGATTCCGTGCGGAGCCGGACACGGGTCGTACGAAGGGCGTCAAAGGCGGCGCAGTGCCCGCATTTTCGATGCTCCGGATGCAATATCCCGCCCCGGCGTCTGGCAGCGCGGAGATATTGCGTCCGCCCATTAAACGCCGGCGAGCACCCGAACATAATAGGGCGTAGGCGCTCGACTATGAGTTCGGGCAATCGATGGGATGAATGCGCATGGCAGAATAGGAGCACTGGCGCTACCGCTGCGCTGGCGAGGTGTTATTATCATTCGTCTGCTGGAAGTCGGCAGAAAAAAACGCAAATCCCCCAAACCTTAATGTCGATCGTCAAAGATAACCCCGTCAAGTCCCTGCCGTTTACCAAACAACTCGGCTTCCGCAAAGTCCTGTATGAGCGGGTCGATACGTATCTCAAGGCCAGCAAGCTGCCTGCGCGCGATGCCCCGGAGATGTATCTAAAGACCGCGATCATCGCAGCCTGGTGGCTCGGAACCTACCTCTTGATCCTTTTGGGCGGTTTTCCGCCCCTGGTGAATCTGTTTCTATGCATTTTCTTCGGCTTCGCCGTGGCAGGCGCGGGCTTCAACATCATGCATGACGCCATCCACGGCGGCTATTCGAACAAGGCCTGGGTAAACAAGGTCATGGGCTTCGCCCTCGAGCTATTGGGCAGCAGCAGCTTCATCTGGCGCCAGAAACACAACGTATGGCATCACACCTACACCAACGTTTCCGGTCTGGACGAAGATCTTGAGACCAACGGATTATTGCGATTCACCCCGCATGACCCGTGGCGGCCGATGTTCCGTTTCCAGCACATCTACCTGCTGCTTGTCTACTCGTTGACCGGTTTCAGCTTCATCATCCGCGACTTTCGGGTGTTTTTCACCGGCAAGTCGGATGCCCATCACATCTACCCGAAGTTCAAGCTTCCGGACGCGATCCAGTTCTGGGTGGGCAAAGGCCTCTTCTTCGGCCTGTACTTCCTGCTGCCGATGCTGGTGTTTCCCTGGTGGCAGGTGCTGATCGGCTTCGTGGTTATGATCGCGACCATCGGGATCGTGCTGGCCCTCATCTTCCAGTTGGCGCACGTCATGGACGGGGCCGAATACCCCGAACCCACCGGCGATCCGCTCAAGATCGAAAATGAGTGGGCGGCCCATCAGATTCAAACCACTGTTAACTTTGCGCCGGGAAACAAGGTGCTCAACTGGTATGCCGGCGGGCTGAATTTCCAGGTTGAGCATCACCTATTCCCGCACATCTGCCACGTGCGCTATCCCGTGATCGCGCCAATCGTGCAGAAGACCTGCGAAGAGTTTGGGATCAAGTACCTCTCCTATCCGTCGTGGGTGGACGCCCTGCGCAGCCATTTCCACAGGGTGCGTGAACTCGGTCAGAGTCCGCGCACGCAGCCGGCCCTTGCGCCCTCCGGCAAATAGACGCCGCGCGGCGAAAGAAAACTGCGGAAAGCAAAATCCCCCGCCCTGGCGAACGCCAAGGCGGGGGATTTTGCTTTCCGCGAGACGTCTCGCAGGTCTTACAGAATCACAGCAACAATCGCGGCCAGCATCGTGACCAGCAGGATTGCGCCCGCCAAACTGATTGGGTTGCGCAGGGTGAAAGCGCTCGTTTCAATGCTCAGCGGCATGCGCGATCCCACAGTCGGATAGACCCCAACCATTACCTGGTAATTTGTCAACATCTTTGTTCTCCTCATTCTGCCAGTGCCAGCCGCGCAGGTCCGTTCCGGATCCCTCTGAATCGCATGCCGTCTGACCGCCGGGATGACAATAGTTGACAATTGGCCCTACGGCAAGAGCCATTTTAGGCATTTTCATAGGTGCCACTTCTTGGTATACTGAAGGCTATGGCCAAACACGCGCCTGACTTGGCGTTACTCGCCGCGCCCCTTGACCCCGCCTCAGCGATACCGCTTTATCGCCAGCTCTATGATGCGCTGCGTCACGCGATCCTGGTCGGCCGTTTCGCGCCCGGGTCGCGCCTGCCCGCCACCCGCGCGCTCGCGGGCGAGTTGGGAATTTCGCGCAACACCGTCTCGCAGGCCTTCGATCAGCTTTTCGCAGAGGGCTATCTCGAGGGCCGGGTCGGGAGCGGAACCTATGTGTCGAGAGCCCTGCCCGACGAGCTGCTCCAGGCGGTCGCGCCGCAGACCGAAATCGTGGCGCGCCATGAGCCGGCGGAGGATGGCCCCCGTGCGTTGTCCAAGCGCGGTCGCGAGACCTGGGGGCTGCAGATGTTCGCGCCGCATGACCTTTTGCGCGGCATCCGGCCGTTTGTCACTGGCGTGCCGGCCCTGGATGCCTTTCCGATGGAGACCTGGACCCGCCTCGCGGCGCGTTGCTGGCGCGGGCTCCCAACCAGCGATCTTGGCTATGGCGACCCGGCCGGCTATGGTCCGTTGCGCAAAGCCATCGCCGCCCGTCTGCGCGATGCGCGCGCGGTGCGCTGCGAGCCCGAGCAGGTCATCATCGTGGGCGGCACCCAGCAGGCCATCGACATCATCGCCCACACTCTCATCAACCCGGGTGACACCGTTTGCATCGAGGATCCGTGCTATCTGGGCGCGTCGGCCGGCCTGACCAAGGCCGGGGCGCGCCTGGCGCCCATCGCGGTCGACAACGAAGGCTTGCGGGTCGCAGATGCGCGGGCCCTGCCCGTCCAGCCGCGCCTGGTCTTCGTCGCGCCCTCATATCAGTACCCCACCGGGGTGACGATGAGCCTTGCCCGCCGCCTGGCGCTTCTGGATTGGGCCCGCCGCAGCGGGGTGTGGGTGATTGAAGACGACTACGACTGCGAGTTTCGCTACACCGGGCGGCCCCTAGCCTCGCTGCAGAGCCTCGACACCGATCGGCGGGTGATCTACGTCGGCACCTTTAGCAAGTCATTGCTGCCGGCATTGCGCCTGGGCTTTCTCGTTGCGCCGACTGACCTGATGGATGCCTTCGTCGCGGCCCGGGCGGTCTCCGACCGGCACCTGAACACGCTCGAGCAGGCGGTATTGGCCGACTTCATCAGCGAGGGGCATTTTGACCAGCATTTGCGGCGGATGCGGACGCTGTACGGCGAGCGCCAGGCGGCCCTCATCGATGCGGCCGAGCACCTGTGGGCGGGTCTGATCGATATCCAACCAGGGCACGCCGGTCTGCATGTGGTCGGCCGGCTCGAGCCGGGCATTGACGGCAAGCGCATTGCCCGCCAGGCCGACGCAGTCGGAGTGACCTCGGTGCCCCTGTCAGCCTTTGCCGTGCGGCCGCTGCGCCGGGACGGGCTGGCCCTGGGCTACGCGGCCTACACCCCGCGCGAGCTGCGCAAAGCCGCGGCCAAACTCGCGCCCATTCTGGAGCAGGCGCACCTGGCGACAGAGTGAATCACCTGTGAGTTTCAGTAGTGACATCCAGCCCCGGCTGACGCCGGGGCGAGATGTCACTGCCGAGAATGCTCAGAGACTCAGTCGCACGGGCAGACGCTTGACGCCACGCACAGCCACGGCGGTTCTCCACTCGACCTGCTCCGGGCGTACCCTGAGTTTCATGTTGGGGAATCGCTGCACGAGGGCGCTGATCGCGATCTTGCCTTCCAGGCGGGCCAGAGGCGCGCCGAGGCAGTAGTGCATGCCCAGACCAAACGCGACATGCCGGTTCGGATTGCGATTGAGGTCGAGCCGGTCCGCATTCGAGAAGACGGTTTCGTCCCGGTTGGCCGCAGCCAGCATGAGCAGCACAGTGCTGTGTTTGGGCATCGTGACTCCGTGCAACGTCACGTCTTCGGTCAGAATGCGATTTGTGCCATGCTCGACGGGGTTGGCGTAGCGCAAGAGCTCATCGATCGCCCGGTCGATCATTTCCGGATGTTGCCGCAGCCATTCGGCCTGATCGGGGTACTCGAGCAAGGCCAGAGTGCCGTTGCCGATCAGGTTGACGGTGGTTTCGTGCCCGGCCAGGAGGAGCAGGAAGATCATCGAGAGCAGCTCATCGGGATTGAGCCGATCGCCGGCCTGCTCGGCCTGGACCAGGGCGCTGATCAGGTCGTCCTGCGGGTCGGCCCGGCGCAGCGCGATCATCCGCTCGAAGAAGCGCAACAGGCGGGTGGCGTTGGGAAACTGGCCAAGGATCTTGAGCGGATTGCCGGTCAGGCTGTCCAGGAATGGCGAGACGGCACGAAAGAAACCCATCTGCTCGGCTGCAGGCACGCCCATCAGCTCGGAGATGACGGTTAACGGCAACGGCAATGCGAAATCGGGAATCAGATCGATCTCGTTCCTGCGCCCGGCCGCATCCAGCAGATCGGAGGTCACTTGCTCAATCCGGGCGGTGATGCGTTCAATGCGTTTGGGGGTGAACGCCAGATGGACCAGGCCGCGCAGGCGCTGGTGGACCGGATCATCGCTGGTGATCATGCTGTTCGACAAGACCTTGAACACGCGGGGCATCCACCATGCGCCCATGCGATCCGAGCCGCTCTTGTCTTTGGAGTCGTTCGAGAAACGCGGGTCCTTCAGCGCGCTGACCACGTCGTCGTAGCGGGTGATCAGCCAGGACTGCGTGCCCATGATGGCCTTCATCGGCGCGACAGGGGACGTGTGGCGCATGCGGGCGTAAAACGGATATGGGTCGGTCCGGAAGACCGGGTCGTAAAAATTCGCGGGGATCGGGGGGACGGAAATGAGAGAGGTCATGAGTGCGCGTCACAGCGATATAAGCGGGCCAATCGTACGCACAATTGGGCGGAACGCGCGGCGAATGAGCGGGTTTCTCAGCCGAGGGGGATTCTGTCTGAATCACGGATTCAGAGGATGACACGGATTGCACGGATGGCCGCGATCGCGAGAGCGGGACGCCGAGCCGCCGCAAAACGTTGCGCACTTGTAGGCGCGGCCTTCAGGTCGCGCAGCGGAACGTTAGGAAGTTGTAGGCGCGGCCTTCAGGTCGCGCAGCGGAACGTTAGGAAGTTGTAGGCGCGGCCTTCAAGCCGCGCAGCGGAACGTTAGGAAGTTGTAGGCGCGGCCTTCAGGCCGCGCAGCGCAACGTTAGGAAGTTGTAGGCGCGGCCTTCAGGTCGCGCAGCGCAACCTTAGGAAGTTGTAGGCGCGGCCTTCAGGTCGCGCAGCGGAACGTTAGGAAGTTGTAGGCGCGGCCTTCAGGTCGCGCAGCGCAAC
>JBDSIP010000216.1:0-11275 GCA_039917915.1 Thermoflexales bacterium | reverse complement strand
GGCGACCAGGTGTTTAGAGTAGACATGTCTGGCGCGTATGCCGAATTCAAATGTATGCCTGAAAACGGAGCGCTGGCCAAAAAACCGGCTCGCATGACTCAGGCGGATGCAGCCAGCGTTCCGAAAGGGGCATTCACCGCGCCGCCATTTCTGAGAGATCAAGGCAAGATTTAGAGTGGACAATCCGTGCTAATCTAGACTGCCTCTGAAATGGGTTTTGCGTATGGTGTTAAGGTCATGATGGTGTTAAAGCGTCTCGAAGCGAGGCTGCGCTAAATAGACTGTTCGTCTGCCTTATCGGTTTTGCCGTCTGCATGATCCCGGCGCTTGTCGTCGCCTTCCGGCTGGCTTTCGAAATGCGATCCCAGCGGCAAAGTTCAGCCGCCATCAGCGCGACAATCGGCCAGAAGATCGCCGCGATGTATGCAGAAAACGGGTTGGCGCAAGTGGGACTGATCATCGTTGTCGGATTGCTGGTTGTCTGGCGTGTCCGGGTGGCAAAGAGAGGGAGCTCGTAATTGTTGCGCGTCCGGGATGAACTGTGGCGCTTAACCTTGCGCCCAGCGCAGCGTCACCCTGAGCGCAAGTCGCCCGCCAGGCGCCAGGGCCGGCATGCCGTCGGGGCCGCCCTCGCCCCGGGCCATGGCCGACAGCGCGCAAGTAGTGGGCTCGATGGAGGCCGAGGGTTGATCGGCCGGCGCATAGATCGCCAGGGCTCGGGCCCCCGCAGTGACGCCAAGTTCGATTGCGGGATCGCCGCGCGCGACGCCCAGCCGCGCGACATGGGCGTCTCCCACGTTCGGGCAAATCTCCAGCAACGCCCTGCCCTGCGGCGGCATCGGCACAGCCTCCGAGAACCCTGGCAGCTCGACCATCAATGCTTCGCGATGCTCTGCCAGCGACGTAACCGGGAAATACGGATGCAGCCCCAGCCCTAGCGGGGCCGGATCGCGCCCGCGGTTGACAGCCCCGAACTCGATACGCAGGGTGCCCGCTTCGAGGCTGAAGCGCGCCCACAGATCGATCTCGAAAGGGTAACCGGCGCGCTCAGCAGCGCTCAACGCTGCTGGCAGGCTGACCGTCAATTCAACATCGCTGGCCGTCCGACGCACGATGCGCCAAGGGCGGTCGTGGGCGAAACCATGAGCGAAGGAATGGCCATCAGCCGCATTCGGCGCGAGCCTGTATTCGGCGCCGCGCCAGGTGTAGCGGCCGCCGGGCAGAAGGCCCGGAAACGGGGCCAGCAGGGGAATTCCGAATCGGGTGGGTCTGGAGCGTAATGCGTCCGGCCCGGCCGAGAACAGCAGATTAACCCACCCGCCGGCCCGCATGACCGCAAACGCCAGGCAGTTCGCGCCAGCCTCAGGGGCGATCCATGCCAGCGCGGCCCCCTGGGGGTCGGCGAGCCGGATCAAGGCCGATCCGGCCCAACCAGGCGCCGGGCATTCCGGCAATTCTGTCATGCGAGCAGGGCCAGCAAGGCCGGTGCCTGGCCCCAGGCAAAGACCCCGAGCGGTCGGGCATGGTAGTGGGCGGCATCCGCGCCAACCGGGGTGGCATCCGACGTGCCGGTGAATTCGCCGTCCGCATTGAAGAACGCCGCCAGGTGAGCGCGGGCCCGATCCGCCATCGCCCGATGGCGGGCATCGATCTGCCCGCGGGCGACTGCCTCGCCCACGCCCAGCGCCACGAACGCGCCTACAGAGGATTCGATATACGTCTCATCGTGATCGAGCACGGTGCGCCACAGGCCTTCGGACGTTTCGGTGCGGGCCAGGGCGTCCGCCAGCGCGCCAAGACGCTCGCCGATTTCGCGTCGCGCCCGGTGATCGACCGGTAGCCACGCGAGCGTGTCGGTCAGGCCCAGAAAGGCCCAGCCCTGGCCGCGGCCCCAGAACACCCGGTTGGCTAGCCCGGTCGAGTCATTGAAGCCGTGCGAGAACAGCCCGCTCGCGTCATCCTGCAGCACGCGGGCATGCGATAGCAGCAGGTCGGCGGCCAGATCAGACCAGCGCAGGTTGCCCGTTGTGGTGCCCAGCCGGGCCAGAAATGGGCCGGTCAGGTGCATGCTGTCCACCCACACCTCGTTCACCCAACCGGCGAGATCGGGCCGATGGATCCGGGCGCCGTGCCGGCCAGTCTTGAAGTTGGCGTGCAATTCGCCCAGCTCAACCGCTCGCCGCAGAAGCGCCGGATCGCCCGTTCGATCCAATTCCATGAGTAGCGGCACGCCCGGGGCCACGTGCGAAAGCGGGTTGGTTGTCAGCGCGGGATGTTCGTGGGCCCACTTGCGAATCAGCTCTGCGGCGAAGCCGGCCGGCGCCCCGCTGCTGCGCAGGAGCGCTTCCATGGCGATGCTCTCGCCAAACCCCCAGACCTTGTAACGCAGGCGCATCAGCGCCGCGGCGATCATTTGCAGGTCCATCCCTACCGCGCAACGGCCTTCTTCCAGGCCATTCCGAGCGGGAGCAGCGGCTCGAGCTCCTTCATCAGCAGATCCAATTCGCGATGATTCTCGGCGTCCAGCTTTCCGGCGCCAGGCACACGGGTGCGCGGATCGGCGATCACCCCCCGCCGCCACAGCACTTCCTTGTAGATCGTGAACGAATACATCGCTTCGTAGTTGAGCAAGGTGAGCAGGCGGGTGTGCAGCCGGCGCGCCTCGGCCATATCGCCGCGCTCGAGGGCCGCCCACACCAGGGCGTGCGCGTCGACGGCTTCGCAGGCAGGCATCGTCCCGCACGCCCCGCGGCGGAACTCCTCGACCATGTAGCGGCCGGCCATTCCGCCCATCATGCCTTTAACCTTGTTTCCGGCCACCTGCCTGACCTCGGTCATGACCTGCGGCGCGTATTGGGTCTCCTCCTTGAGCCAGGACACACCCGGGATATCGAGCAATCGCGCTATGAGGGTGACCGACATTGGCGTGCCCACCGGCCCGACGTAGTCCTGAATCCAGACGGGCAGCCCGTCGGCGGCGGCCGCCACCGCCGCGTAGAAATCGTAGATCTCATCGGCTGGGGGGTGCTTCACGTAAGGCGGCATGGCGATGACCGAATCCGCGCCAACCTTCGCCGCCTGCCGCGCGTACAACGCGCTGGATTGGGTGCTGACGCCGGACACGCCGACGACGACCGGGATGCGGCCGGCGGTCTGGCTGACCAGGATCTCAGCCACTTGAAAGCGCTCATCATCGGTCAGAACAATGCCCTCGCTGGCATTGACCGGCGCGACAATGCCGCCGGCCCCGCCCTCGACGCAGAACTCAACACAGTTCTGCAGCGACACCTCGTCGATTGCGCCGGAGGCGCTGAAGGGGGTGGGCGGAATCGCATACACGCCCCGGAATTGTTTCGGATGAGATCCGTTGTTCATGGTTGTTCCTTTGTTTGATGCGCCCCAATTCTGGCCCTCTGTCTCAGGCTTGGGCGCAACAGCGTCATCGGCCATTGCGCGGTCACGCCGCCGTCAACGATGAGATCGATGCCGGTGACGAACGCCGACTCGTCGCTGGCCAGGAAGGCGGCGACGGCTGCAACTTCGGCGGGGCGGCCCGCGCGCCTGAGCGGGGTGCTGTCGACGACGCCGCGCGCTTCGTCCTCGTCAGACATGATCTGCGCGTTCATGGATTCGGTGGCGATGAACCCGGGCAGGACGGCGTTGGCGCGGATGCCGTCCGGGCCGTATTCGACCGCAATCTGACGGGTCAGCCCCAATACCCCCGCCTTGGCCGCGGCGTAGGCTGGCCCGCCAGCCACGGGATAGCGCGCCTGCACCGAGCTGAGATTGATGATCGATCCAGCCCCCTGCCGGCGCATGTGCGGGATGGCGGCCCGGCAGGTGAAGAACATGCCATTCAGCGAGACGGCCAACGTGCGCGACCAGTCGGACGTATCGAGGTCGGTCACGGATCGGCGGACTGCCGCGTAGGCGTTGTTGACCAGGATATCCAGGCGGCCAAAGCGGGCCGCGCAGCGCGCCACCGCGGCGTCGACCGCCGCCTCATCGCTCACATCAGCGGCGATGATGTCGCAATATTCCGCGCCCAGTTCGCGTTGCAACGCGAGGGCGGCGGCTTCGTCGGTGTCCAGCACGGCCACCTGCGCGCCCTCGCGGCAGAAGCGCTCGGTAATGGCCCGGCCGATGCCCTGGGCGCCGCCGGTTACAAAAGCTACCTTACCGGCGAGCCGCTGCATCATCCACCATTCCGTAGAAGTCAAAAGCGGGCGCATAGCCAAGTGCGCGGGTGGCTTTCCCGATGCTGGTCTCGTAGCGATACGATGCGGTATGGAGGTTCACCCGCCGCACCGGCAGCCCGGTCTTGCCCGCCAGATACGGCAGCGCCTCGTCGAAGGCGAAGCTCCGGGCGGGCCCGATGTTGAACGTCTCGCCCTCGGCCGCATGATGGTGAAGGCCCAGGCCGACGCCGCGGGCCAGATCGCGCGCGTCGCACATGCACATGCGATACGGCGCGCCCGATGGGTCGCAGCCGATGTAGTGCTGTTCCTCTGCGGTCGCCACGGCCTCGAGCGCGGCGATGCTCTTCGCCACGTTTGGCGAATCGGGCAGCCCGCGCAACTGGCGCAGCTTTGCGTTCACATAGAAGCGCGGGCCGGAGAAGAAGCTGTTCGGATCGAGCAGCTCGCTCGCGGCCTGGGTGTGCGCAAAACGTAGAATCGAAAACTTCAGACCGCGCCGCCCGAAGCTGCGCACGGCCTCCTCGCCCAGCAGCTTGGTCATGCCATAGGCGCTGGCCGGGCGGGTGGGATGTGTCTCGTCAATCGGCAGGAACTGCGGATCGAGCTCGGGATACACCTCGCCGCTGCTGGCGAACACAAAGCGCCCGATGCCGCGGGCTGCGGCCGCGCGGGCCAGATTGAAGGTGCCGCGCACGTTGGTCTCGAACATGGCCGCTTCATCGCGCGGGTGCCAGCTCATCAGCGCGCCGAGATGGGCGACTGCCTCGACCCCTTCCAGCGCGGCTCCGATCGCATCCGGTGTCGCCAGATCGCCCTGGGCGAAGTCGTCAAGCGGAGCGCCGCCGGGCCGCAGATCGAAACCGCGCACCCAGTCGCCGCTTTCGCGCAACTGAGCCGCCACGATCGAACCGATCCGGCCGCTCGAACCGGTCAGGAGAACCTTCATGCTGTCGCCCCCACCTGCCAGCGCCGAAGCTTGTCCTCGTCGATGTCGATCCCGAGGCCGGGCGTTTCGTCAAGCCGAATCGCGCCGCCCTCGAATTGGAATGGCTGTTTGAGGATGCCGTTGCCGATCGCGCTGGCGTCCATCGGCCATTCGCACATGTTCAGGTTCGAGCCGGCTGCTGCCCATTGCAGCGAGGCCGCCATGTAGATCGCGCTGCCGATGCTGACGTGGGGCGAGAACGGGATGCCGTAGGTGTCGGCCAGGTCGCTGATTCGCTTGCACTCACTGATCCCGCCCGCGCGACCAACATCCGGGTTTATCGCATCGACCGCCCCGGCGACGAAGTAGTCGTTGAACTGCCAGCGGTTGAACAGGCACTCGCCGGCCACAACCCGGATTTGCAGCGATGCGGCCAGATCCGCGTAGCCGCGCAAGTTCTCGGGCAGCAAAGGCTCCTCCAGCCAGTAGGCACCCTCCTCTTCCATCATCCGGCCGGCCAGGCGGGCCTGAGCCAGATCGTAGGCGCCGTTGACGTCGACGGCAATCCGCACATCCGGCCCCACGGCCTGGCGCAGCACGCGCAGCGAATGCCGGTCCTGTTCGATGTCGATGCCGAGCTTGACCTTGAAGGCGCGATAACCCTGGTCGACCAGGCTGCGGGCCAGGCTGACCAGGCCCTGATACCCGGCCTCGCCCGAGCGCGCATGCACGCGCGGCAGCGAGGAGGCATACACCGGGATGCGATCGCGCATGCGGCCGCCCAACAGGGTCGAGATTGGCACACCCAGAGCGCGCCCGGCCAGATCCCACAGCGCGATGTCGACGCCGCTGATGGCCTCGAGCAGGAAGCCGGTCGAATGGCCGCGCATCCGCATTGACGAGTACATGTTCTCCCAGATCGGCTGGATGTCGAACGGGTCGCGGCCGAGCACGATTGCGGCCAGCAGCGCGTCGATGACGGCCTTGGACGCCTCCGGGGCGACCGGGGTATGGGCCTCGCCCCAGCCCACCAGGCCGGTGTCGGTTTCGATCCGCACAACGACACAGGACAAGTCGCGCGTGTAGATCGGTCGCAGGCGCCAAATGGGCGGGTATTCGGTCGTGATATCGCCCGGGTGGCCATCGGGCAAGCCCGGATGCTGGTTTGGATCAGCCATCCAATAGCCGGCGCCCCAGTAGACCTTGTTGCTGTCGATCGGCGCGCGCACGATGAAGGATTCGATATGTTTTATCTTCATGATTGTTCCGCGGGGTCACACCTCGTACTGGCGGAGCTTTGTCTCATCGATCTCGATACCCAGCCCCGGACCCATGGGCACATGCAGGTAACCGTCCACCAACTTCAGCGGTTCGCGGGCGATCGGGTCGCCGAGCGGGTTGGCCCCAAACCAGAACTCCATAACGGCCTGGTTGGGGAAGCTGGCCGCCAGATGCGCGCTGGCCGCGAACTGGATGATCGAACCAATGCTGACATGCGGGGTGGCGGCTTTGTGGAACGCGTCGGCCAACTCGGCGATGCGTTTGCACTCGGTGATGCCGCCGCTGCGGCAGACATCCGGCTGCACAACGTCGACGCCGCCTGCGACGAGCAGATTGCGCACCTGCCAGCGGTTAAAAATCAGGTCGCTTGCGATCGGAATATCCAGCGCCCGGGCGAGCCGGGCATAGCCCTCGATATCCTCGGCCGGCAAGGGCGCCTCGAGCCAGCCTACCTTGAGCCTTTCGAGCGCGCGACCGACCTCGACTGCCTGCGGCACGTCGTACATCATGGCCGCGTCGGTGAAGATGGTGAAGTCCGGGCCAAAGGCATCCCGCAGAATCTCGATTGTGCGGATGTCGCCGGCGGTGCTCAGCCCAATGGCGACCTTGACTGCCTGGAAACCACGCCGTTTCACATCGGCGGCAGCGACCCGCAGGTTGTCCCAGGCTTCCTGCGGCGCGCCATGCCGGACTCCCGGGATGCCAGAGGCGTACAACTTCACCCGGTCGCGAAACGGCCCGCCCAGCAATTTGCAGATAGGCTGCCCGAGGGCCTTGCCCATGATGTCCCACAGCGCGATGTCGATGCCGCTGATGGACTCGATCCAGAAGCCCTGGGCATGGCCTCGAATGCGCATCGCGCCATACATGCGATCCCATTGCAGGGCCGGGGTCAACGCGTCCTGGCCGACCAGTATGCCGGCCAGCAGTTCGCGAATGACGGTCGCGGTGATGTTCGGGGCGACCGGCGTTTTGGATTCGCCCCAGCCCACGATGCCCGTATCAGTCGTGATCTTGACCAGGGTGGTGTCGACCGAACGCGAGTAGGCTGCCCGGCTGCGCCACAGGTGCGGATATTCGCTGCGATCTTCGTCGGGCGGCAATCCGGCGGCGGCGATCTTGGCGTCCTTGTTCTTGCCCCAAGTCTGGTTGCCCCAGTAGACATCGCCCGGACGCATCGGGGCCCGGATGGGGATGGCTTCAACGCTTGCTATTTTCACACTTGCTCCTGCCGCGCTGGCGCGGCGAAATATCATGTTGACCGGACACGCGCGTTTGTCTCCACGCCGGTCAGCCCTTCAAGCCGCCCAGGGCCAGCCCGCCGCGCAGGTAGCGCTGCAGGGCGACGAACACGGCCAAGGCCGGGATCGAGGCCATGACCGAGGCGGCCATCATCTGTTCGACCAGGACGGTGTACTCGCCGATGAACGCATATAGCCCGAGCGAGACCACCCACTTCTCGGTGCTGCTGGTGAGCGCGTAGGCCAGGATGTACTGATTCCAGCTCTCCAGGAAAGCGAACAGAGCGGCCGCCACGATGCCTGGGATGGCGATCGGCACAGTCACCCGCAGAAACGCGCCAAAGCGGGTGCAGCCATCGACCATCGCCGACTCCTCGAAATCGCCGGGGATGCTCTTCAGATACCCCCACAGAATCCAGATCGTCTGAGGCATCAGAAAGGTGACGTATGCGATGGTCACGCCGAGCAGGTTGTTGAGCAGGCCATACGCCCGGAAGACCAGAAACAACGGGATCAGGACTGATGTGGCCGGGAGGAGCTGGGTCAACAGGACAAAGAAGATCATCGCCATGCGGCCGCGGAAGCGAAAGCGGCTCATGCTGTAGGCGGCCAGCAGGGCCAGAGGTGTGACAAAAGCGGTGGACAAGACCGTGACCAGCAGGGTGTTGGCCGTCCAAAGCAGCATTGGCTTTTGGAGGAGGACGTTGGCGTAGGCCTCAAGGCTGATCGAGCCCGGTATCAGCACCGTCGTTTTGGCCAGGCTGGAGCCTTCCGGAAGCCCGGAGGCCATCACCATCCAGTAGAACGGATAGAAGATGACGATCCCGATCGCGAACGCGGCGAACATGACCAGCCCGCGTTGCAGCAGATCAACTTTCTTCCGGCTGGCGGCGAAGAGCGAAACGCTACTCCGGCTCATCTCGGCCCCCCTGCAACAAACGGAAATAGGCGACCACCATCCCGGCGCTCAGGATGAACAGCAGGGTGGCGAGGGTCGAGCTGGGGCCGACCCGGAAGAAGCGAAAGGCTTCCTCATAGACAAACACCGAGAGCACCCGGGTGACGTCTCCCGGGCCGCCAGCGGTCATCACCCAGGCCACGGTGAAGAGCTTGAAGGCCGAGATCGTCACCAGCACGAGCGAAACGAAGCTGGTCGCGCTGATGCCGGGCAGGGTGATATAGCGCAGTTTCCCCAGCCAGCCCGCGCCGTCGACCTCGGCGGCCTCATACAGCTCCGGCGAGATGCTCTGCAGCGCGGCGAGGACCAGCAGGGTGGTGGTCGGAAACAAGCGCCAGGCGGTCACCAGAATGATGACCGGCATGGCCGTGCCACTCAGATACAGCCAAGCCACCCCGGTCTCGATCAGCCCAAGCTGCTTCAAAATCGCGTTGATCGGCCCGATCTGGGGGTTGAACATGACATACCAGATCAGGGTCGTGACCAGCCAGGGGGTGGCCCACGGGATGATGATCAGGGCGCGGGCCAGACCGCGTAACGGAAAGCGGACATTCAGCATCAGGGCCGTGCCCAGGCCCAGGCCGAAACTAAGCACCACCACCCCGACGGTGTACTGCACCGTCACCCACAGCGATCGCCAGAAAGCGCTGTCGGTGAGGACATCCGCATAGTTCTGCAGACCCACGAAGGTCATCCGGTCCATGTTCAGCAGGTTGGCCTTGAAGAAACTCAAGGTCGCGCTATAGAGCATGGGGTAGAGCACAACGGCGGCGATCACCAGCAGGGCCGGTGCGAGCAGCAGGTAGGGTAGCGCGCCCTGGGTCAGGCGTGAACGGGAGCGGCGGCGGAGAGGGGTGGCGCTCATGAGGATTTACTCAGTTGGGTGCCGCAGGTGCGCGGCGCCCAACTGAGCAGTGATTCGGAGGATCCGCTCTACTTCTTGATGATCTTTTCGACTTCGGCCTGGGCTTCGTTCATGGCCTGTTCAACCGGCTTGTTGTTGTAGAGCACTTCAACAAGCTTGGTGTTGATGACCTTCTGCACGTCGTTGTAATAGATCTCCAGGCCGGGCGGCGCGACCGGGACTGCCTTCTTGAGTTCCTTGGCGTAGACATCAAACCAGGGGTTTGCCTTGAGGAAGCTGTCCGATACGGAGCCCTGCATCGGGAAGATGGTCCGGCTCTTTTCGACCCACAACTGGGCCCACTGGGGCGCCGTCAGCGACTTGATGTACTCGCAGGCCACCTTGTAGTTGGGCGACTTGGCGGCGATGCCGATCAGGTTGTTCACGCCACCGGTCGCCGCCTGGGTGTCGGTGGGGATCGGATAAATCTTGGTGTTGGGCAGGACGGCCGGACCGTCCTTCTCCAAAACCGCCCAATACCACGCGCCGTCGATGCTCATGGCCGCCTTGCCCTGGTTAAACCAGGCATATTGCGCGGCCGCGTCCTTCACGCCCTGCGGGATGGTGCCGGCGTCAAACAGTTCCTTGAAGAAGGTGACGCCCTTGATGACCTCGGGCGAATTCAGCGCGGGTTTGCCATTCTTTGAGTAGTGCCCGCCGTAGCCGGCAATGAAGACCAGCGCGCCCTCATACAGGCGCGAGTGAGCGACGGTGACCAGGACCAACCCGTATTGATCCTTGGACTTGACCGTGAGCTTCTTCGCGGCGTCACGCAGCTCGGCGAAGTTGGTGGGAACCTTGACCCCGGCCTCGTCGAACAGCTTCTGATTGACGTACAGCTGCAGCGTGCGGGCCGACAGGTTCAGGGCGTACATCTTGCCGTCCTTGGCCGCGTATGTCTCCTGGTCCTGTATCTTGTCGGGAATGTCAGTTCCGGCGAAGCAGTCATTGAGCGGGGCGAGCACACCCTGGTCTATGTACTGGAAGACGTTGAAGCCGGTGACCTCGATCAGGTCGGGCGGCGTGCCGGCGGCGAGCTCGGTGTTCAGCTTGTCCCACAGATTGTCGATCGGGAAGGAGAATTTCTCGAATGACACGGTTGGATTCTTCTTGGCGAAGTCCTCAGTTGTCCCGTTCCAGAAATCCTTGTAGGCGGCGTCTTCCCATTGCCATGAGGCAAGGCGAAGCTTGACTGGGGCGGCTGGCTTGGGCGCCTCGACCTTGGTGGTGGCCGCAGGCGCGGGGGCTGGCGCAGGCGCGGCGCCCGCGCAGGCGGCCAGGACGGCCGCGACCAGCGATATCGATGTGAATCTGACCAAGCGTTGCTGTTTCATGTATCCTCCTGGGTGCGTATCTCCTCGAGCAGTGATTTTCGAGAGCGTTTCAAGTGCGCACGGATCGCGCTCTTTAGCAATTCAACATCACGAGCGGCCAGGGCGTTCACAATCGCCCGGTGTTCGTCGGCCTCCATGCTCGCCCGGTTCTTCCAAGTCGACGATCGGGCGTGGAGCAGCGCGATGTGGATGTGGGCGTGCAGTTGGCGATAGAAGGCGGCAAGCATCTGATTGCCGCTGAGTTCCACCAGGCGCTGGTGAAGTTCGGTGTTGCGGTGATAGTGCGAGGCGACATCGGGCGCGTGTTGGATGGCGTCGACCCGGGCGGACAGTTCATCGAGCAGCTCCGGGATTACGTTGTGGATGAGTGTGTCGGCGGCGAGCAATTCGAAAGCTTCGCGCAGGCTCAGCGCTTCCTCGAGCGAGCGGCGCG
>JBDSIP010000215.1:0-2971 GCA_039917915.1 Thermoflexales bacterium | reverse complement strand
CGCCGCTGGCCGTTTCGCGCCGCGCTGGTTCGAGGCGCGGCTGTGGCGCTGCCGTTCACGCTCCTGGCGGGACCGTACTTTGTGTCTAACCTGGTCCGCTATGGCCGGCTGGTCGTTGATCGAAATGTTGCCAATCCCCTGCTGACACAACCGACTGCCGTCATCGGCGAAGGACTGAGTGTCGCGCTCCGCGATCAATGGTTGCCCCAGGTCTTCGTGAATGCATTTCGCACTTTCTGGGGCGCTTTCGGCTGGAGCAACTTGCAATTCCCCGACTGGATATACAGCCTGATTGCAGTGTTTTGCGCCGTGGGTGTGGTTGGTTTTGCACTCGGACTGCGTCGAGCTCCGGCCCGACAGCGAAACGCGTTGATCCTGCTCTTGGGATTCGGTCTGGCCATGATGCTCCTGCCGCTCTACCGGGCCCTCTACTTCCAATCATCGGCGTTGCTGGCCGGTCGGTATCTCATGCCGGCGCTTGGCGCCTATTCGTGCGCGCTTGCGTTTGGCTGGGCGTCACTCCTGGCGGTGCCCAGCGTGTGGCCCATCCGGCAGGGCGTATTTGCAGCGATCGGGCTCGTTTTCTTGATCCTGGCAATCGCGACACCCTTTGCCCTGCTGCTGCCGGCTTATATCGTCCCGGTTACCACAGCAACCCAAGCCACCCCACTCCTGACGTTTGAGGACAAAGCCCAACTGATCGCGTTGGAGGCTAACAATGCTTATCTGCAGGACAGCGAAGGAGAACGCCAGTACGCTCACGTAACCGCCACCTGGCGCGCCCTCGGACGCTCCAACGCCCAACTGGCATTTGGGATCAGCGTGCTTGGGTTCAACGAACGGGTGCTGGGGATGATCAACGTGTTTCCGGCGCGAGGCAACTTCCCAAGCACCAATTGGCGTGCGGGCGACACCTGGCAGGAGAGCTACGACATCCTGATCGACCAGCCATGCGCCGGACTCCCGGCGCTCGGCCGAATCAATGTGGCAGTCTACGAGGCAGAGGTGCAGGACGCGGGCAGCGCCTTTCCAACCGTCAAAGCCGGGCGTGGACTGCCGGCCCTCGATGCCGCGGGCCGGCCGATTACGCCGATCGTCGGGCGATTCAGGCTGGGTGACCCTGCCGCAATGGCTATTTTCTGGCAGCCGGCATTAGCGAATTTCGATGGAATCGCGCTGCGCGAGGCGCATGTCCCGGCCGACGCGCGCGCCGGAGAGACCATTTCCGTTACATTGACCTACGAGACGTGGAGGAGCAATGGTGTCGAGGCAAAAGTGTTTGCCCATGCTCTCGACGCATCAGGCGCTCAATTGGCCCAGGACGATCATGCGCCGGTTGGAGGGAACTACCCCACTGACTTCTGGCGGCCGGGCGAATGCGTCACCGAGTCCTTTGCGCTTGAGATCCCACGGAATGCGCCGGGCGTCGTGACGCTGGTGACCGGCTTTTACGACACGCGCACGTTCAAGCGCTTCCCGACCGGCACGCCAAACGACGTTGTGACGCTTGGCCACGTACGCGTCCTACCCGCGCCTTGAGCGCAACCTCAGCACGGGTCGGGGTGCATTCGCCGCATGGGGCATTTCACGTGAAGGCGCGAAGGCGCGAAGTCACGAAAACAGTTAAGGCTCCGCGCCTACGCGTGAGATCCTCCTGTCACCTTCGCAATCTCGGATGGGATATTTCCCCCCAATGGCGAATGCGACTACCCGCAGCGGCCTGGGGGGTATCATCTCAACGCACTGATGGCCGTTTTGGCTCTCCGTGAAGGACAAGACCATGATGACGAAACGCGAACGACTCGAATCCGCGCTGCGCGGCGAACCCATCGACCGGCTGCCGATCTCGGCCTGGCTGCACTTTGGATCCGAACACCTGACAGGTGAGGAGAGTGCTGATCGGCATATCGCTTTCCAGAAGGCTTATGACTGGGACTTCGTTAAGGTCATGAATGACTATCGCCTGCCTTTGCCCGGAATACGCGGATTGAAGGAGCCGGCCGATCTGCTGCGATTTGAGCCGCTCTCTCCGTCATCGCCCATTCAGAGCGCGCAATTGGCCTGTCTGCGCCGCTTGCGCATCGCGTTTGGTCCGCACGTGCCGCTGATAGACACCTTGTTCAATCCGCTCCAGGCCATCGTGCGCGCGGCCGGGCGGGGGGCGCTCGCCTTCGCGCTGGCCAATCCTGCCCAGGCCCACGTGGCGCTTGAAGCCGTGACCGAAACGCATATTGGCTACCTTCATGCGCTGCGCGACGCCGGCGCCGATGGGATCTTCTACTCCATCAACGGGGCGGTTGAGCCTGAGTGGGGCGGCCTGACCGATGCCCAGTTTGCCGAATTCGTTGACCCGTATGACCGGCGTATTCTCGAGTCGGCAGACGGAATGATCCGGATGGTCCACGTGCACGGGGTCAATCTGCGTTTTGACCGTTGCGCAGACTATCCTTGCGAGGCGCTCAGCTGGTCGCACTTCAACAGCGCGCCTTCGCTGTCCGAGGCGCGGGCGCTGACCTCGGCGGCGCTGATGGGCGGGATGAACGAGAAATACTTCGACTGGCAGTCGGAAGATGAAGTCGCCGCGGATCTTCAAGAGAGTGTGCGTGAGGCGGGCACGCAAAAGCTCGTGCTCGGACCCGGCTGCGCCCTGCCGTCAGACACGCCGCATCACCTGCTGTTGGCGGCGGTCGCCGCTGCCCGCGCGATTTCGACCTGAAAATACTCAAAACACCCTGCCCCGGCGAAGCCGGGGCAGGGTGTTTTGAGTGGTTCAGCCGTCATGTATCAGACGATGGGGCGCCGATCGCCGAGCCAGCGGGCTGACACGGGCCTCTCGCCCAGGCCCGGCGCCTGAATCTCCAGCGCGTCGCCCGGGCACAGGTCGACGAAGTTGTCGCTCCAATCGATCTCAGCGCCGGGCGCGCTCAGCCATACACCCTTGGCCGGCCGGGCCGTGCTCAGCATGAGGGTG
>JBDSIP010000214.1:0-14752 GCA_039917915.1 Thermoflexales bacterium | reverse complement strand
TCGGCTTTGCATAAATGGCGCCACCTCGGAAGTCGATGCCGACCACAGGCTCATCGCCCACTACCCATGCGTCATGGCCAGGCGGAATCACTCCTACATCGCCTGGTCCGAACTCTACTTCGGACCCGTCGTCCATCCGGACGCCCATCCGCCCGGAAACGACATAGGTGAGGTGGAGCACCTGGCAACTGTCGGTTTTTACAATGGGTTTGATGGATTCCGACCAGCGCCACCCTGGCTCAAAAGTCGTGCGCATCGGTTGGAGATCATCGAAGTTCACGATCTCGACTTTTCCCTTGGCGATGGGCCGTGTTTCATCAGGGGCATTAAAGTTCTTCTTAATTATGTGGGCCATTTGGCACCTCCAATTTGATGAAAACTTAAATCTGATGCGTCGTCACTCTGGCGGTTACCACAGTGACCCTTCAACGGTTGCAATCAAATCGACCTACTGAGATGAGTTTCACCTCCTCTCGTTGCCCAATGGAATCTGCCTGCGTCCTGCAGATGCGAAATTTCGGAAAGACAGCCAGCCTTACAACAAACTCACTGAATGCCCAGTTGACGAAACGCGGCCCAACTTCAACTCTATCGCATGAATACGGCTGATTCGTTGGAGTTCAACGATTTCCGCAGATTTAGCGGATAATCATACCAGATTGGCGCTTCGTCTCTGTTTCTTGCGGCACATGCGCGTTTTTCAGGCGTTATGATGCATTGCTCACTCCCCGAAGGAGTGACTTCTTGGCATGGATCGTTCGCAGCAGCCTTTCCTAATGCTCCGCCGGCAAGAGCGCAGCCGCGGTGGCGTAGCTCATCAGCCGGATTCGACCCTGTCCGTCAGGCTCATCGCCGCTTCTTGCAGCGCAACTGCCCTTTCGGCGCGCCGAAGCAAGAGCGGGATCAGGCCAAGTTGGACACAGGCGTCGAGGCTATCCGCCAACCCGGCCAATAGCCCGCCAGGTGTCAGCGCCTCACCGCCCGTTTCCAATGCGCCGCCAAGGAAAGAAACGCCCAAAGCCCACAGTTTGACCGCCCGTCGATCATCCGAGAATGCGCAATGGGCTTCCGTTTGGGACTGAGCGACCTCAATTGAAATCCTCCCAAAATGGGAATCGTTGCGTCAACAAATGATTTTCCTGAAATGCGATCCGGACGGTCGAGTGGCACTGGTCGCCACAGGTCGTCGCGGTTTGCCCACTGGCCGGGATCCAGCTGCGCGAACGCAGATCGATAAAACTAGTACTGTTAGGCGTCGCGCGATCCTCACGTGCTACTTCAATTCCGCCCAGAGCCGCATCAACGTCGCAAAGTTACGGCGCAGATCGGCCGGCCGGATGTCGTATTGCGCGGCGTTCGGCAGCGTCTGGTCTACGATCGCCGCAAACGCGTCGGCCTTGATAAAACCCCGCCGCAGCAGGAATACAACGTCCTCGATATCCGTGTTGGTGCCGCGGTCGACCTTGCTCAAGGCAATGGTATAGGCATCAAAGACGCGCACCGTGATTACCCCAAACTGGCCGACGACCCGACATCTCTGCGACGCGCCTACCGGGATCGGAACCATCTCCGCCAGAGGCACTGGCTCGATCTCGAGGCGCATTTCCGCCGCCAACGACCCAAGCGCAATCTGCCACCCTTCGGGGTGTATGTCGGATCCAACGTAATCAATGTCCAGGGTTGACCGACGGTTACCGAGAAAAGCCAACGCGCTCCCTCCGATCAAGTCCACGACCAGCGGTAGGTGCCAACGCTCGCCGAAACGCTCGAAGAGCGCCAGAACATCTTCGGCAGTCAGGCCGTCCATGCCGCTTCTCGCTCCAAACGCGTCAATAGCCGCACCGCGGCGGATTCGTACGTGCCGCGCCAGTTCAGGTCGCGACCGCTCAACACCGCCTGGCGCGCCGCAAGCGCATCCAATCGGCGATCCGGATCGTTGTCTGGCGCCAGGGCGAGATCACTCGAGAAGAAGTCGGGGAGTAGCTCCGTGGCATGGGTCGCGAGAAGCAGCCTTTCCCAATGTTCCACCTGCAACAGCGCAGCGGCAGTGGCATAGCACATTAGCCGGATTCGAGCCTGTCCGCCCAGGCTCATCGCTGCCTCTTGCAGCGCAACTGCCTTCTCGGGACGCCGAAGCAAGAGCGGGATCAAGCCTAGTTGGACCCGGGCGTCGGGGCTGCTTGCCAACCCGGATAGAAGCCGGATGGGCGACAGCGCCTCCGTGCCGGTCTCCATCGCGCCGCCCACAAACGGAACACCCAACGTCCACAGCTCAGCAACCAGCCGATTGTCGGAGACGGAATCGCTCGCATCTCGTCCGTTCACGCGGGCTCTACCACTGCCCTTCGAATCGTTCTTCCGGCCACACCCGCGCGATGTTGTGATACCCGGCCTGTTCCCAGAACCCCGGTCGATCGGTCTGGGTGAACTCGAGCGCGCGCACCCACTTGCCGCCCTTCCAAAAATAACGCGTGTCGGGATCCTGCGCGTTTTCTTTCAGCGCCCCGACCACCACCCGCAACGGATAGCCATGATCGGGATCGAGCGGCTCGCCGTTGTAGCGCACCGCCAGCAGCGTCGTCGGCTTCATGAAATGAGCCAGGTCCAGGTTCGTGGTGAAACCGTTCTCGCAGCGCTCGATCACATGCCGGGCCGCCGGCTTCAGCTTGATGATCCCCTGCTGGATCAGGTCGGGCAGCCATACCCCCTCCCACTCCGTGTCGAACTTGCTCCAGCGCGTCACGCAATGAATATCCATCGTGATCTTGCGCATCGGCAATTTTAGGAATTCCTCCCAGGAATAACGCTTCGGCTCCTCAACCTCGCCCGTGATCCGGAAGTCCCATTTGGTCATGTCGTAGCGCGGCACGTCCCCGTAATGCAACACCGGGAATTTCTCGGTCAACGATTGTCCGGGCGGCACCCGGCCCATGCTGCGCACGGCGTTCTCTTTGTCTTTGCGGGCAAATGGATTGATCATGGCCGAGAATTGTAGATCACGGAAGACACGGACGCTGCGGATTCCACAGATCACGGACAACACGGACAGGACAGATTCCACGATCACGGACAACACCGACAGGACTGATTCCACGGAACCGCTCCAGTGAACACGAGTGAACCGATCCGTGACATCAGTACCGTCCGTGTTTTCAGTGATCCATCCGCATCGTCCGTGTCATCGGTGATCCGCTTCCGGCCCTGGCGTCGGCCTCCCAACCGGGGCTGCCGCGACGGGCGCTGCTGCGACGAGAACCGGCGCCTCCGGCCCCGGCGTGGGGTGCCCAACCGTGCCGCTCGGCAGGGGCTCGGGCACAACCGGCGCCGGACCCTTTCTTTTCCGCCCCAGCACCTCTTCCAGTTGCGGGTCGCGATCCGGCAGACCCTGGGCGACCCGCCGGCGGGGGAGCCAGAAATCGAAGAGCAGCGCGTACGCCGCTCCGGCGATCGGCACCCCGAAAATCAGGCCCCAGAACCCGATTAGTTGCACTCCGAGCGCTACCGCCACCAGCCCCACCAACCCGGGCACCCCGACCGTGTCCTGCATCAGCCGCGGCGAGATCCAATAGGCCACGATCTGGTTGAACACCAGCGTCGTAACGCCCACCCAAATGGCAACCTCAGGCTTCACAAACAAGGCCACCACCACCGCAATCAGCACCCCGATCGGCGCGCCGACCAGGGGAATGATCGACAACACCCCAAAGATCGCGCCTACCGCCACCCCAAAGGGCAACCCCAGCACCGCGAAAATCAGGACCGTCGACACACCCCCAATCAGCATCACGACAACCGTGCTGCGCAGGTAACCACCAAACGATTCGCCCACCGCCTTGAAGGCGGCTTCGAACGTCTTGTGGCCTGATGCCGGCAATAGCGCAAAAAACTGGCGCTCGATCAGCTTGCCCTCGTTGGTGATATACAGGCTCAGAATGAGGATCAATATGACCTGGCCGATAAAATTGGCCGTCGCGGTCGCAATGCTCACCGCCTGCTGGGCAAGCAGGCCGGCGAGCTGACCCAGGCGCGCCGTAAATTCCTGGCCCGAGACGAACTGGGTGATCAGGTTCGGATCAAGCCCCACTTGCCGCCCAATTGGCGCCCAGATCGCCGTAATCTGGTCCGGCAGCGCCGCCGCGATCTGGGGCGCCTGATTGATCAGCGCGGTGGCCTGCGGAAGGATGGCGGCAATCGCGATCGTCGACCCGCCGATGATAATCGCGACGGTAAGCAGGTACACAACGGCCACAGCCAATCCAAACGGCAGCCTGAAGCCGGACAATCGCTTGACGACCGCATCGCCATACCGGCCGCGCGCCCAGATCAGGGCCGCCGAGGGCACGATGCCGGTCCGCAGCCGGAAGATCATCGGGCGCAGGATCAGCGAAAGCAGCCACGCCCCGGCGAGGGTCGAGAGCAACTGTCCCAGCGTCTGGCCGAACTGCCAGACATTGATGATGATGAAGATCAGCAGGGCAATAGAGCCCAGCGAAAGCGTTATCCGTAACAATCGCGTTGGTGCCATTTGTCTGGATTCTAACCTTTTGCGGTTAATCCGCTTTGAACTTGACCACCGTCACGCCGTCGCCGCCCTCGCCGTCGAGGCCCGTCTCCATACTCTTGATCAGGGGATTGCCCTTGAGCCCGGCTCTGACCGCCTTGCGCAGCATGCCCGTGCCCTTGCCATGAATCAGCCGCACAAAGGGCAGGCCCGCCCGCGCGGCGCGGTCGAGATAGTCCTCGACCTTCGGCATGGCCTCCTCGCCGTTCAGGCCGCGCAAATCAAGTTCCATCCCCACCGACTCGGTCCGCGAAGCCGCCCGCGTAATCTCCTCGATCGGCTCGACCGGTTTGTCGGCCGTCTTCAGGCGCTCGATCTCGTTCAACTTGACCCGCGTGCGCAGCGCCCCGATCTGAACCTCTAGGTCGTCGGCGTAGATCGCGCTGATCACCCCGTTCGCGTTGAGGGTCTTCACCCGGACCGGATCGCCCGCCCGCAGCGGCCGGCGCGGCTGATTGCCCGCCGCCGGCGCAGCCGCGCTTGGGTTCGGCATGGCCCGCCGGGTCGCCGCCGCCTGGGCCGCCGCAATCTGGGCGGCCTCGGCCTCCTGCTCCAGGCGTTTAATCTCGTCGATTGAACCGCCGGCCGCAACCACCCGTCCGCGCAGGCGCCGAATCTCGGCCCGCAGCGCGTCGGTCTCGCGCACGCCCTCGTCGCGGGCCGCGTCCAGCACCCGCTTGCGCTCGTCGTCCATCGCCGAGAGGCGGGCCCGGATGCGATCGGCGTTGGCCTCGGCCTCGCGCTGCGCGCGCCGGGCAGCCTCGCGCGCCTCCACCGCCAGGCGCTGCTCGGAGGCGATCTCGGCCAGCAACGTCTCGGCCCGCGCGTCGCTGCCGTCGATGTAGCCGGCCGCGCGATCCAGGATCGACTGGGCGATCCCCAGACGCTGGGCGATGGCAAAGGCGTTCGAGCGCCCGGGCAGCCCAACCGTCAGGATGTATAACGGACGAAGTGTTTCATAGTCGAAGGCCACACTGGCATTCACCGCCCCGTCGGTGAGATACGCCCAGGCCTTGAGCTCGGGGTAATGGGTGGCCACCACGCACAGCGCGTTGCTCGCCAGCAGGTGTTCCAGAATCGAGCGGGCCAGGGCCGCGCCCTCGATCGGATCCGTCCCGGCTCCCAACTCGTCCAGCAACACCAGCGTCCGCGCGTCGACCTTGTTCAGAAACGAGGTCAGATTCGTCAGATGCGAGCTGAAGGTCGACAGGCTTTGCTCGATCGACTGCTCGTCGCCGATGTCGGCGAACACCTCGTCGAAGACCGGCAACGCCGCCGCTTCGGCCGGCACATGCAGCCCGCACTGGGTCATCAGCGACAGCAGGCCGATTGTCTTTAGCGCGACCGTTTTGCCGCCCGTGTTGGGCCCGGTGATCACCAGCACCCGGGCCGTCTCAAAGGCCACGTCGATCGGCACGACCGTCTCGGGGTTCAGCAAGGGATGGCGGGCCTGGGTCAGGCGCACGGTCTGGGCATCCTGCGCCCCGCTCACCACCGCCGCCGCGACTGAGCGGGTGGCCTCGCCATATTTGGCTTTGGCCAGGGCAAGGTCGAAGTCGGCCAACGCCTCGACAACCCGGGTAATCGGGCCGGCCTCCTCGGCCACCCGGGCCGAGACCGCCATCAGCACCCGGTTGACCTCGCGCACTTCGGCCAACTGCAGCTCGCGCCATTCGTTGTTGAGCTCGAGCGTTGCCAAAGGCTCGATGAACAGTGTCAGCCCGCTCGCACTCTGATCGTGAATCACCCCCGGGATGCGGCCCTTGAAATCAGCCTTGACCGGGATGACATACCGCCCGCCGCGCTGGGTGACGATGGCATCCTGCAGATACAGCGCCGTCGCGCCATCGCCGACCATGGCCTGGAGTTTGCGTACCAGACGGTCGTGGACGACCCGCACTTCGCGCCGGACCCGGGCCAGCTCGGGCGAGGCATCATCGCGGACCTCGCCGTTGTCGTCGATGACGCGGCGGATTTCGGCGACCAGCTCGCCGCACGGTTCGATCAAGTTGGTGATGGCGGTGAGCTGCGGATACAGCGCTTGATAGCGCAGCAGCGCGCGCTGGGCGATCCGCCCGGCCTCGAGCGTGTCCCGGATGTTGAGCAGGTCGACGGCCTCGAGCACGCCCCCGCGCACGGATAGGGACACCTGCGGGCGCACATCCCGGGCCCCGCCCACCCCCAGGTTGTCGTTGGCCTCCAGCGCCTGGCGGGCCTGAGTCGTCTCGGCCAGGCGGCGCTTCACCTCGCCCGGCTCGGTCGAGGGCCCCAGGGCGCGGGCCAGCGCATCGCTGGCCGAGAAGCTGCAGTGCGCGGCCAGCCGGTCAAGGATCTTCGGCAATTCGAGCTTCGTCAAGTGCTTGGGATTCACATCTGGGATTGTACGCACGGGAGACGCTTCTCATGCGTCACACGTCATCCGTCATTGGGCGACCATCGTTCGTCTCCCGGTGCAAAAATGACGCATGACGCATGACGCACTCGGGCCTAAAATGGTGGAGTGCCCAAAGCCAGCAAGACCGCCGACGCGTTCGCCGGCGCAGTCGAGCAGGCCCTCGAACGCATCGCCGACCCGGCCTGGCTGGGCGAGCGCTCGCCCCTCGCCGCGCCCTATTTTCTCGGCGCCGCCCTCGATGAAGGCGATGCCCTCACCGCCGCCGGGCGCGGGCACGCCCTGCGCCGGCTGCTTCAGCCCGCGGCCACCCTGCTCGACGTTCAGACAAGGGAGATCCTCGACGCCTATTTTTTAAGAGCGCAAGCCGACCTTCAACAACGCCGGGATCGACCTCAGCCTGAACAAGTCCGAGGCCACCTATTACCGCAACCGGGTTGCCGCCATTGACGCGCACGCTCAACAGGTCAACACCCAGGCCACCCCGCCTCTCCGCCCCGAATCGCCCTCCAGCATCGAGATGATCGGCCGCGCGGCGACAACCGCCCAGACATTGGCCGCGCTCACCCTGGGCGAATCGGTGAGTTTGACCGGCGCGGGCGGCCTGGGCAAGACCACCCTGGCTTCGGCCGTCGCGGCAGGCTGGCCAGGCGGGCCACGGCGGATGTTCTGGCACACCATCCGGCCCGGATTGAATGATCAGGCCACCAGCCTGATCTTCTCCCTCGGCTACTTTCTGCGCGGGCTGGGCGCGCCCAACACCTGGCGCCAACTCGTCGCCGACGGCGGCGTCACCCCGGCCGTCCGCGCCCTCGGCTTGCTCCGCCACGACCTTGGCCTGCTGAGCGGCCAGCCGCCGCTGCTGTGCATCGACGAAGCCGATTTGCTGCGGGATGAAACGATCGTCCACGCCCAGGCGCTGCGCCTGCTCGACGAGCTGCAGGGCGTGGCTCCGCTGCTCGTCGTCGGGCAGCGCCTTGCCCTCGAGGCCCGCCATCACATCGCGCTGACCGGGCTGGGAGAGGCCGACATCGATGCGCTCCTGCGCGCGCTTGGCGCCCCGCCCGCGAACGCCGAGGAGCGCAGCCGCATCCTCGAGGTCACTCGCGGCAGCCCGGCTCTGCTCCGCCTCTTTGCGGCCCTGCGCCGCGCCGGCGAAACTACGGGCACGCTGCTCAGCCAGTTCGCCAAAGCGCCTTCGATCGAGCTCCTGCTCGGGCGGATCTGGCGCCGCCTCGATGCCGGCGACCGCCAGTTCTTGGGTGAACTCGCTACGTTTCGCGGGGCTGCGCCGGCGGATGCCTGGCCGGATGCCGCCGTTCGGATCGAGCGCCTGAGTCCGCTGGAACTCATCCGCGACGACGGGCGGGGCGGGATCTTCGCGCCCGAGTACGCCCTGGCCTTTATGCGCCAGCGCGCCCCGGCCGAAGCGCGCCCATCCCTGCATCTGTTCGCGGCCGAGAACCGCGAGACCCGCGGCGAATTCACCGAGGCGGCCTACCACCTGCTCCAGGCCGGCCAACCGGCTGCGGCGGTCTGGTTGTGGCTCAACCATTTCCGCCAGGAGCGCGCACTGGGCCGCGGTCCGGCGGCCGCCGCGCTGTTCGCCGACGTGTCAGATGCGGATCTCCCCGACGAGGACGATCGCCGCGCGCTGGCTCTGGTCCGGGCCGAACTGGGCGCCCTGGCCGGCGATGGCGAGGCGGTTGAGGGAGAGATTGCGGCGGCCAAATGGCCGCTCACCCACCCGCTCACGCCGCGCGCGCGCCAGCTCATGGGCGATTCGCTGACGATGCAAGGCCGCCTCGATCAGGCCGTGCAGGCGTATCGGGAAGGCCTCGATGCCCTGGCGGGACAGCCCGCCGCGCGCGGGGTCGATCTGCGCACCCGGCTGGGCCACCTCGCGCTCAACCGCATGCGCGACGCGGGCTGCCCGCGAACAAGCGACCCTGGCCCAGATCAAGGCCGACGAGTTCCAGGGCGAGGTCGACGAGGACGCCCTGCGGTTTGAGGCGGCCCGCGAGCGTTATGCGGCCGCGCTTGCGCTGGCCGAAACGGTGGCCTTTGGCGCGGTGGCGCGCTGGCACGCCCCTGGCAGCCTGGGCCGGGTGTGCTGGAAGTTGGGCGACCCCGACGCGTCCGCCGCGCACCTGAACGAGGCGATCGCGCTCGCCCGGGCGGCCGGCGACGTCTCCGCCCCGCTTTATCACCTGATCAACCTGACCGCCTGCCACATCCAGGCCGGCCGCTACGACGAGGCGCTGGCCGCGGCCCGCGACGGGCTGGGGCTGGCCGAGTCGGTCTGCCACGCCTATCTCATCGCCGGGCTGTCCTCGAATGCCGGCGAGGCCTGCTGCAAACTGGGCCGATGGGATGAGGCTGAACGTTATGCGATGATGGCCTTGCGCCAGGAAGAAGGGGCGATGCAGCCGTATGCGGCCATGGTCCTGGGGATGGTCGAGCGCGGGCGCGGGAGGCCCGAACGGGCGGCGGCCGCCTTCCGCAGCGCCGTTCAGGCCGCCCAGGACAGCCAGGACGCCTTCGCCGAATCCGCGGCGCGCCAGCATCTCTCCAGCCTCTAGCGCAGCCGGCCCGTCGAAGCTCTTTCAGAAATGTTAGACGCGGGCTGCCGCATGTCACACAAACGGCATGACGGTCTCCGCCAATGTCTCCAGCCCCTCGGTGTCGCCGAGGGTTACCCATTGCAGCATCACTTCCTGCGCGCCGGCGTCGGCATAGGCGCGCAGCCTGGCAATGAGCGCGTCAGGTTCGCCCACGATGGCGCCCATTTTGTCGCGCAGATGGGCTACCGTGTCATCGTCCGACAGCCCGGCCAGCGCGCTAAATGCCCCGCGGGCCAGGGCGAGGCGGCGCGCCCGGTCGCGGCCGTCGCGCCAGATCTGGGCGTGCAGCATCACCGTGCGTTTGACATCCGATGGGCGGCGGCCGTTCCTGGCAAGCAGATCATCCAGCAGGGCCGAGCGCTCGGAGAACAACGCCAGCGGACCCGCCGCGAAACTCCAGATGTCGGCGTAACGCGCCACCATCGGCATCGTGCGGGCCGGGCCTTTGCCGCCGATCATGATCGGAGTCGGGCGGGCCGGCCGCGGCAGCAGCTGCGCCTCCCGCAGGGTATGGAAGCGGCCCGCGAACGACACGGGCTCGGGACTCCGAATCAGGCGGGTGATCACCTCAAGGCCTTCCTCCAGTCGATCCATCCGCGTCTTCAGATCCCCGAGGGAATACCCGAACATCTCATGCTCGCGCGCCATCCAACCCGCGCCAACGCCCAGGATCATTCTTCCGCCGCTGAGATCGTCGATGGCCATGGCCTGGCGGGCAAGCATGATCGGATCGCGAAAGGATGTGGGCGCCACCAGTGGGCCCATGATCACCCGCTTGCTGTGGCTGGCCAGATGGGTCAGCGAGACGATCATCTCCAGCGCGTCGGCGTCGGGCGGGTTACCCAGGGTGAAATGGTCGGAGCGATAGCAGCCGGTGAAGCCGAGCCGCTCAATCGCGCCGGTCAGGACTTCCCAGCGCGGCCAGGTCAGGCCATACATGCCTTCAATGGTGATGGATAGTTCCACGGGATCCTCCTCCACCGACAACCCTAAGGGTTGACCGGTTCAAGCCATCTGCGCTTGCGCGCCGCCGCTCATCATAGGCATATTTGTGAATTGCGCACGGCTGACGGCTCCCGTGAGACAGAATTGTTTCCGGAATCCGTCGGATTTCGGTGCGCGATGACAGTCAGAACCGCGCTATATTCGCCCCCATGTCAATTCCGACGTCCGAAGAAATCCGTGATTTCGTCATCGCCGGCCATGGTGACGCCGACAAAGTCCAGACCATGCTGGCCGCCCAGCCCGAGCTGCTCAACCTCGCCTATCCGTGGAGCGAGACCGACTCGGAGACCGCCATCCAGGCCGCCTCGCACGTTGGTAATGTCGCCCTCGCCGAGTTCCTGCTCGCCCAGGGCGCGCCATTGGCGATCTACACCGCGGCCATGCTGGGCCGGCGTGACGAGGTCACCCGCCTGCTGGCCGCCGACCCGGGCCTGGCCAAAGCGCACGGCGCGCACGGCATCCCGCTTCTGCCCCATGCCGCCATGAGCGGCGACGTCGCGCTCGTCAGCGCCCTGCACGTGGCGGGCGCTACCGATGGCGCATCGTCTGCCTTGGTCTTTGCCGTGGCCCGCAGGCATGTCGCGCTGGTGTCCTGGTTGCTCGCCAACGCCGCGCCCGATCTGGCCTGGAAGAACTTCCAGGGCAAGACCGCCCTCGACATCGCCCGCGAGCGCGGATTCGGGGAAATTGAAGGTCTTTTAGGTGGATAAGGTGGGTAAGGTGGGTAAAGTGGGTAAGGTGGATAACGTTGATAACGTTGATAACGTTGATAACCTTACCCACCTTACCCACCTTACCCACCTTACCCACCTTACCCACCTTACCCACCTTACAAACCTTACTAACCTTACCAACCTTATCAACGAAACACAATGCCCGTCCACACCGCTGCCGAGACCGCTGCATTATTGCCCTACCCCGCCCTGGCCGACGCGCTGGCAGAGGTGTTGCGGCTGCGGCGTGCCGGGATCGCCTTCGCCCCGCCGCGGCTGATCATGCCGCTGGCCGACGAAGGCCTGCTCCTATTGATGCCCGCAACGGACGGCGAGATCGCGATCACCAAGCTCGCGACCGCCCATACCCGCAACGCCGCGCGCGGGCTACCCAGCATCCAGGCCGAGGTCTATGTGCTGGAGGCCGCGTCAGGACGACGGCTTTTCAGCCTGGATGGCGCCGTCGTCACCGCCCGACGCACGGCCGCCCTCTCTCTGCTGGCGGCCCGAACCCTAGCCCCTGATCCCGCAGGCACGCTGCTCATCATCGGCGCGGGAACACAGGGCCAGTCGCATCTGGATGCCTTTGCGGACGGCCTTGGGACTCGCCGGGTGTTGATCGCGTCGCGCGCGCGGGCATCGGCTGAAGCGCTTGCCGCCTATGCCATCAGGCGCGGGCTCGACGCATCCGTCGTCATTGACGTCGCCGCCGCGGCCCTGGAAGCCAGCCTGATCGTAACCGCGACCACCAGCGTGACGCCGGTCTTGCCGGACGCTGTCCGACAAGACGTATTCATCGCCGCCGTGGGCGCCTTCAAGTCCAGCATGGCCGAAGTGCCGGCCGGGCTCGCCCGGGCCGCCCGGGTTGTGGTCGATACCCTTGAAGGGGCGCAGGCCGAAGCTGGCGATTTGATTCAGGCCGGGATCGACTGGTCGGCCGTGCGCGCGCTCGAGGACGTGCTGGGCGAACCGCGTCCCGCCCGAGGTCCCATCCTGTTCAAATCCGTTGGCCACGCGTTGTGGGATCTCGCCGCCGCGCGCCTGGCCGCATCGCGCCTAATCCAGTAACTTCGTTTCGCCGCGGGCGGGCATCTCCACACGCCGCGCGCCCGCGTGCGTCAGCGATTCAGCCAGGGCCTTCATGGGATCGATTTCGCCGTGGACGAGAAAAATCTTGCGCAGGCCCTTGATCCGGGGTTTCACCCAAGCCAGCAAGTCATTCCGATCGGCGTGCCCGCTGAAAGCTTCGATCCGCCGGACGTCCGCCGCGACCCTGTACTCGTCGCCGAGGATGCGCACGTACTGCATGCCGTCAAGGATCTTGCGTCCAAGCGTGTTTGGCGCCTGGAAGCTGACGAACAGGATCATGTTGCGCGAGTCGCTGATGCCATGCCGCAGGTGATGCAGGATGCGCCCGTTTTCGCACATGCCCGAGGCGCTGATCACGATGAAAGGCCCGTCCATTTCGTTGAGCTTCTTCGAATCAGCGGCTTCACGCACATACGTCAGGCGCTTAAAGCCAAACGGATCGCTGTCGGAGTCGCGGGTCGCAATCGCGGCGGTCTCGGCGTCGTAGCACTCCGGGTGCTCGCGAAAGGCTCTGGTCACGTTGACGGCCAGCGGGCTGTCGACATAGACCGGGATGCTGGGAATCCGCCCGGCCTCGATCAACTCGTTCAGACAATACACGATCTCCTGGCTTCGGCCGACCGCAAACGACGGGATGATGAGTTTGCCTCGTTTTGCAATCACGTCCTTCACCGCGCGTTCCAGTTCGGGCAGCGCATCGGTGATGGGCGGATGGGTCCGATCGCCATAGGTGCTCTCCAGAATGAGGTAGTCGCACTCGGGCAGCGGCGCGGGGTCGCGCAGGATCGGCAGGCCAACCCGGCCCAGGTCGCCGCTGAAGCACAATCGGATCTCGCGCCCGCCCTCGCGCAGGGTCAGTAGTTCCCAGGTGCTCCCCAGCATGTGCCCGGCGTCCGAGAACGTCACCCGGGCTGAGTCGATGGGCGAGAAGCCCTTTTCGTAGTCCTGCTTTACAAAGTGGGTGAGCGCTCTGACTGCGTCGCCCTCGGTGTAGATGGGCTCATGCCGAGCCTCGCCGGGCCGCAGGCGCTTGTTGATGAAATAGACATCGTCTTCCTGGATCCGGCCCGAGTCGCGCAGCATACTGTCGGCCAGGTCGCAGGTCGCGGAGGTGGCATGAATCCGGCCCCTGAAGCCGCTCTTGACCAGGTTCGGGATATTGCCGGTGTGGTCAATATGGGCATGCGAGAGCACCATGGCATCAAGCGTGCCGGCCTGGAAGGGTAACTTTTGGTTGATGCGATAGGCGTCGTCACGGCGACCCTGATACAGCCCGCAATCCAGCAGCAGACGCTGGCCGTCGACAGTGACGAGATGTTGAGATCCAGTGACTGTGCGGGCAGCGCCCCAAAATGTGATATCCATCTCGTATAATTGTCGCACCATTGCCTAAGTGGCGGAACTGGCAGACGCGCACGACTCAAAATCGTGTTCCCTTACGGGAGTGTGGGTTCGATTCCCACCTTGGGCACCTCTCGATTTTTCCGGCTAAGATATGCCCCGGCTCCGCCGGGGCATATCTTAGCCGGAAACACCTTATGGGGCCTTGCTGAGCTGCTTCTGCACATGCACGATCCGCTGGATGGCCGTGATGTTGGTCAGGACCGCAAGCGCGGCGACGGTGACTTCGGGGAAGTTGAGACACAGCCCAACGGCCAGGACCAGGTAGCGCCCGAACCGGCTGAAAATCCCGACCTTGCACTCGATGCCGAGGCCCTCGGCCCGGGCCCGCGTGTAGCTCACCATAAAGGAGCCGTTCAGGGCGACAAAACTGGCGATGATCATCAACACGTCGCCGCGCTGCGCAAAAAGCGCCGCCAGCCCCGCCAGCAGCGCCCCTTCCGCAAACCGGTCCAGGACGGAATCGGAAAACGCCCCAAAACGGGTCTGCCGGCCGGTCGCCCGGGCCAGGCCGCCGTCCACCGCATCCAGCGGCATTGCGATGAAGGTCATCAGCAGGCCGCCCGGGACCACATAGCCAAACGCGATCAACACACCCGATGCAACGTTGAGCAGAAAGCCCAGCACAGTCACAAAATTAGGGGACAGTTTCAAGCGAACGGCGATGGCTACGACTGGATCCAGCAGCCACTTGAGCCGCGCGCGGGCGATAGTTTCCATGAGGCGGGTAGTGTAGCGGAATGGTTCGAGGGCGGCAGTCTTGTCTGGCTGATTCAATTAGCCGTGGCCGCCAGGCATTGTACGTGTGCCATCATCACCGCAAAAGCGCAATGGCATGAAGTTAGGCGAATTGCGCGGCAGTGGCCGAAGGCCTGTGGCCCCTCATCCGCGCAGGCCAAGCGCTGGGCGCTTGACCTGCGCACATTCTACCGCCGGGAGAAGGTCATGGGCTCGCACGGGCCGGCCG